>JACQHN010000177.1 GCA_016199015.1 Nitrospira defluvii | reverse complement strand
TTTGCCTTCCATCACCGGCAAACCAGCCTCCGGCCCGATGTCTCCCAAGCCCAAGACTCTGGTGCCGTCCGAGACGACGGCGATCGTGTTGGCTTTATTCGTATACTCATAGACCAGTTCGCGATCGGCCTGGATCGCCTTACAGGGAGCGGCCACACCGGGGGTGTACCAAATGGAAAAATCCTGCAGCCCTCGGATTGCACACTTCGGCAACGTCTGCATCTTCCCCTTGTAGTACCCATGCAGCCGCAACGCCTCTTCCGCCGGCTTCATTGCCTTCGCCAACAACTCTGCCTTGTCCATCATCGCCTCTCTCCCTCCTCGGCGCCCAATCCTCTTCAGGCCTGCATCGTCCCTTTCAACAGTTTGCCTATCTCCTGCAGCGACCTGCTGTTCACCACGTCTGATTTTTCAAGCCATCCCCGTCGGGCTTGGCCGATCCCGAATCGAAGGTTCTCGAAATCCACCGTACTGTGCGCATCCGTATTGATCGCCAGCAGGACTCCTTCTTCCTTTGCCATCTGACAGTAGGTGTCCGTCAAATCCAGTCGCTCAGGGTGGGCGTTGACCTCGAGAAAACAACCGCGCTCCCTGGCTTTCCGAATCACGCGGAGCATGTCCACCTCATAGGGTTCACGCTGATCAATCAGGCGTCCACTCGGGTGGGCAAGGATGGAGAAATGCGGATGGTCCATCGCTTTCAAAATGCGCTCGGTCTGTTGTGCCTTGGAGAGGCGGAAGTAGCTGTGGACCGCGCCGACCACCAGATCCAATCGACCGAGCACGTCGTCCGGCAGGTCCAGATTCCCATCCTCAAGAATGTCGACTTCGATCCCCTTCAGCAGCCTGATCCCCGACAACGTGGCATTCAGCCGGTCGATGTCATCCATCTGCATCAGCAGCCGTTGGGGGTCGAGGCCCTTGGCCATCGTCAAACGCCGGGAATGGTCGGTGATGGCGAGATATTTCAATCCACGACGTCGAGCTGCCTCCGCCATCTCTTTCAGACTGTGGCGGCCATCGGTGGCCTTTGTATGGGCGTGCAGATCACCCCGCAGGTCTTGCTGCTCCACCAGATGCGGAAGGTGTCCGGCTTTCGCCGCTTCGAACTCCCCACGATTCTCTCTCAGTTCCGGCGGAATCCAGGGGAGGCTGACCGCGGCATAGACCGATTCCTCCGTCTCGCCGGCCACACGTGACTCGCCGCGAAAGACGCCGTACTCGTTCAACTTGAGCCCTCGTTGCTGCGCCAGCTGCCGAAGCACGACGTTATGGTCCTTGCTGCCGGTAAAATAGAGCAGCGCCGCACCATAACTCTCTTCGGGAACCACCCTCAGATCGACTTGCAGTTGGCTCTGAAGCCGGATACTCGCCTTGGTCTCACCCTGCGCAAGGACTTCCTCCACTTCGGGATACGCCACAAACCGGTCCATCACGGACCCGCTCTGGCGAGCCGTGACCAGAATATCCAGATCGCCGATGGTTTCTCTGCCACGACGATAACTCCCGGCCGCCATGACCCTACTCACGCCGGAAGATTGTCGTAGATACGCTACCAGCATCTCCGCATATTGAGCCGCAACGACGAGCTTGAACCGTCGTGTTTTACGCACCCGCACCGTCAAGGCGTCGAGGATGCGCTGCTCGGTTTTCTCGCCGAACCCGGGAAGCGCCCTTACTCGCCCTTCCTGCGCCGCCTTCTGCAACTCCGGCATGCTGCGGATGTGCAACTCGCGAGAGAGCGCCTTCACTCGCTTGGGACCGAGGCCGGGGATCTGCAGCAACTCCGTCACGGTGGCTGGAATCTTCTTGTGATACTCATCCAAGACAGCCGCGGTGCCTGTCTCGACAATTTCTTTGATCTTTCCCGCCAGGTCTTTTCCGATACCGGGAAGGCTGGTCAGGTCTTCGCCCTGCTCCACCATGTCCGCTACCTCACGGGACAGATCGCGGAGCGTCCTGGCGGCAAAGCGGTAGGCCCGCACCCGAAATGGATTGGCCCCTTCGATTTCGAGCAAGTCGGCAATTTCCTCGAAGACTGCCGCGACGTCGGCGTTATGCACCGTCACGATCTCCCCCTTGCTCCTCCAAGAGTTGCCACACCCAGCCTTCCGGCTTCATATCCGCAGACCTGGTCCTTCGCCGCTTTGCAACCATCCCCTTGGCGCACCCTCGTTCTGTAACCTGAGCTATGAAACCGTTGGGCTGTTATTTGGGGCAGAGTCGAACGTGTTCTTTTGCTTCATACGAATGCCGCCGACTATTCACAACAGCCCATGATGCTTTAAGCAATGAGTGGGCCCAACCACCGCCAGAGTGGGTCTTGGTCTCGGCGAATGATCGGGACGCAATTAACGAGAGCCCTCCTATCAGGATCGTTGCCTTCTTCCTCAGCCGCCAGAGGAGCGGTGTCGCAGAACGCCTCCTTTAGGGTGTTCGTTCTGAGGTCTGACGGGTCTGACACACCTCATTCAGCAGCACCCTGGCAGCTCCTTCCATTCCAGCCGTCACCACTCAGCCATGGCACCCGGTTTGCTGATTAGGAGAGGTGGCAATCTCCGGGGGCGCTGCAGAACGGAGGCAGGAGACGATGGCCGGATGGATCGATCGCTGGCGGGCCGCTACTGTGGCAATCGGTTGCGTTCAGGAAGTCGAAGTGAGGTCCCGCGCCGGCCGAGTCTCGACCAAGAAATTCTTTGCGGTGGTCGGCACCGGAGTACTCTTCTCTTGGTACGGAAAGCGCAGTGGAATCTCATGGCTGGTCACGGCCAAACACGTCTTTATCGATCCGGCCGAGAACTGGAAACCATCCAGCCTCGGAATGGTGTTCGCGCAGAGTCCTCGCCGAGGGATGGCGCAGGGCCAGGAAATCCCGCTTCAGCTTACCAAGGCCGGACGGCCCTGCTGGTTTCCTCATCCGAACAAATCCGTGGATCTCGCCTGTCTCCCCCTTCCGCTGACCATGCGACAGCCCAGACCAGGAGGGCCTTCATGCATTGCATGGATGGACATTGCCACGACAGCGGATTTGTATGAAGGGGCGCCGGTGGCTGTACTCGGCTATCCCGCGGCGTTTGATATCCCCGACTCGCCGCGAGCGATTGTCCGGCAAGGCATCGTAGCCTGGGTCTCACCGACCAGACCGGGATCAGAGGTGTTCCTAATCGATAGCCACGTGTTTCCAGGCAACAGCGGAGGGCCGGTCTTCCGACTCCCTACCGCCATGGATCGGGAGGGTCACCTTGCCGTCGGAGGGACTGTCGCCTTGCTCGGCATCGTGACCCAGGCCAGGATCCAAAGTTTGCCCTTACTGGCCGGCGGCAAACAGGTCGACTTGTACTTCCAAGGCAGAAAAGCTTCCGAGCCCCTACTCGCACCAAGTTTTCTCGGACTCGGGCTGGTTGAACCAGCCTATCGCATCAAGCAACTGCTGGTCTCGGCAACCAACGCCCATGCGCGACAAAAGCGCCAGGTTCCTTGACCGTTCTAGCCCACATTATTCATGACGGTTCGTCGCGAAATTGCGCAGTTGCGACGCGAGGTCCGCGACGCGAAGAATAATGAGCGTCACGCTTGCGGACGCCGCCGAGCCGGTGAGGCGGCCGTGTCTTGCGCGCGGAGCCGTGAGGAAGG
>JACQHN010000186.1 GCA_016199015.1 Nitrospira defluvii | reverse complement strand
TTCGTCCCTCGGCTGGAGGAAGGGGACCTCGCGGTGCAGGTGTGGCGGTTACCCAGCATCTCGCTGACCGAATCCGTCGCGACCGCGCTCGATATCGAGCGTGTGCTGCGTCGCTTCCCCGAGGTCACGCAGGTCGTCACACGCACCGGCAGTCCTGAAGTGGCCACGGATGTCATGGGCGTCGAGCTGTCCGATGTGTTCGTCATCCTCAAGCCACAGCGAGAGTGGGTCACAGCGGGGCCCCGTAATGAACTGATCGAGGTGATGAAGAAGACGATCGTGGAGCAGGTACCCGGCGTCGGCCTCGGGTTTACCCAACCCATCGAGATGCGCTTCAATGAGCTGATTGCCGGCGTGCGGTCGGATCTCGCGGTCAAAATTTTTGGCCCCGACCTGGACATCCTCAAGCAGCAGGCCGAGCGAGCAGCGCGGGCGCTTCAAGCCGTGCCGGGCGCAGCTGATGTGAAGGTCGAACAGGTGGCCGGGTTACCGCTGCTGCGTATCATCGTCGATCGCGCAGAGATCGCCCGCTATGGCCTCACGGCGGAAGAGGTGCTCACGCTCGTCCAAACCACGCGGGTGGGAACAGTCGTCGGGACCGTCGTGCAAGGCTCCCGACGGTTCGAGTTGGTCGTGCGATTGGCCGAGCGCGTCTTCCAGGACCCAAGCACGTTGGGCAATCTGTTGATTCCCACCATGCATGGTGAACTGGTGCCGCTGTCGCGCGTCACCACGATCAAGATCGATTCGGGCCCGGCGCAAATCAGCCGGGAGCATGTGCAACGGCGCATCGTGGTGGAATGCAATATTCGAGGACGAGATTTGGGCGGCTTCGTAGCCGATGCTCAGCGGGCCATGGCCCAGGCGGTCACGCTGCCCGTCGGGTATGAGCTGATCTGGGGAGGACAGTATGAACACTTGCAGGAAGCCGTTCGGCGACTCGCCATGGTCGTGCCGGTCACGCTGCTCCTGATTCTCGGGATGTTGTCGGTGATCTTCGGCGCAATGCGGCCCGCCCTGCTGATTTTCCTCAACGTCCCGCTCGCCCTGTCCGGCGGCATTCTGGCGCTATGGATGCGAGGCCTGCCGTTCAGCATCTCCGCGATCATTGGATTTATCGCCCTCTTTGGGATTGCGGTGCTGAATGCGGTCGTGCTGGTCAGCCATATCCGTCAATTGGAAACGGACGGCCTGCCGACGGACCAGGCGGTCTCCCAAGGCGCGATGGATCGTCTGCGGCCGGTGCTCATGACGGCGCTCGTGGCGAGTCTGGGATTCCTCCCCATGGCGCTGGCGACCAGTATGGGAGCGGAGGTCCAACGTCCCTTGGCCACCGTGGTGATCGGGGGACTCCTCACGTCTACTATTCTTACCCTCGTGATCCTCCCGGCTCTGTATGCACGCGTTGCCGCGGGGGATCGCCTCACGACAGGCCATTCACCGAGTCCGACACCAAAATCAGCCGACCTGTGGCGCCTGGACGTAGCGGGAAACCGAGAGACGAGACGTCACGGCCTCGCCGCTTTCAACTCTTTCCTGGACAGACATTTGCCTCGGCGGTAAGCTTCGTAGGTGTCGAATGTGTGCAGTAAGTTCGGCGCTGTGCGATTCTTCAGTCTTCATACAAACCCGGTATACTATCCCGAGGAGTAGATATGGCGACCATCATGGTGATCGATGACGAAGCATCCATCCGCAGTCTTCTGCGCGAGGTTCTGGAAAAGGCCGGCCACAAGGTCGTCGAGGCGAAGGATGGGCGCGAGGCGTTGAGCCTCTATCAGAAAGACAAGGCCGACTTACTCATCATGGATTTGCTCATGCCGGAAGTCGACGGATTGGAAGCCACGTTGCAGCTCACCAGGGAATACATGGATACGAAAATCATTGCCATGACCGGCGCACAGGGCGATCGAAACTTTCTGGAGATTGCGAAACTCTTCGGCGCTCATCAAGCGTTCGAAAAGCCCTTCGACCTGAAGGCGATGCTGAACGCCGTTGAAACCGAACTCGCTCAAAAGTAACCTCGATGTCACCGTTGCCCAATCAAGCCACGTGCCCCCTTGCGTGGCCAGAAAACATGTATCTATGTCAGGACCAGCCACACGTGTCCGGCTCCTCATCATCGACGACAGCCCAGACTTTCAACTCCTGATTAAGACCTTTCTTCAGGGCACCAACTTTTCATGTCTCAGCGCCGGAGACGCCCTTCAAGCCACGGGGATCGCCGTGCGTGAGAGACCTCGCGTCATTCTCCTGGACATCGGTCTGCCGGGTGGCGACGGCCTCTTGCTGCTTGAGCGCTTGCGGGGGAATGCCCATACTCAGGCGATTCCGATCATCGTCGCCACCGGCCAAACCACGCCCGGCCTGGAGACGAAGGTTCGAGCCAAAGGAGCCACGGCCTACCTACAGAAGCCGATCGACAAGCAGATATTGCTGGAAACCTTGCAGCGCGTTCTGCAAGAATCAGCGCACGCAACGACCACACACCATTGATAGTCCTCACGCATTCACGCACAACCTCCCCGACCCTGTGGCTCCTCTTGTGGATTCTGTACGTCTGCCTCATTGCAGCCTCAGGCATCTATCACACCAACTTCGTCGCGCATGGCCACTGGGAATTCCTCAAGTGGATTCCCGCCGCCGAGGAAATCTGGACGTTCGGATTCTGGCTCGACATCGTGGTCAATCTCCTGCTCTATGTGCCCTTCGCGCTGCTCTACCTTCAACGCAGCGCGACCGTCACCAGATCGCTGGTGGTGAGGGTCATGCTGCTCGGGCTGTGTCTGTCGTGTGCGGTCGAGTTCTATCAACTCTACTCGCACAACCGCCGCGCGGCACCGTCGGATATTCTGTGCAATGTGACCGGTACGTGGCTAGGAGTGGTGATTCGAAAGAAGTGGTGGACCGGCTAGAGTTGGATTCTTCGATGAGCGATGCGAACTACTCCCATCCCGTCGGATCGTACCCGCGTTCGCGCAGGCAGCGATCCACGTAATTCGTAAAGGCCCCGCTCGGCGGCGATCTTCTGAATAGACCACGAAGAAATCCCGCTGTCGCACCACTGGCCGCGCCCACCATGGCCCCTCGTCCCGGATGTCCGAGAATCGCCCCGCCCACCGCTCCGGCTGCTGAGCCCACTGCCCCACCGGCCACTGTGCCCGTCGCCGTCTGGGCCGTCTTCCCTTGGCTGGGAGAGGCGCCGGCCTCCTCTGCTTGCGCCATGCAGGCTTTGATGTCGGACTCCGCCGTCTCCGCGCCGACTTGGCGATAGTGGTCGTTGGGGTAGAGAATCGGCTTGTGGGCGGAACAGCCGGCAATGAGCAAACCCACGGCACAGAGCACGATTTTACGCTTCATGGCTCCCATTCCCCCCTTCCAGGACCACTCAATGTTCAATGTTCAATTTTAAATGTTCAATTGAGCATTAAACATTGAACCTTTAGGGAGAGCACATACCAGTCGCGCTTCACGGCGGTCGAGAACGCCACTGGCGGCCTTTTTCAGCATCCTGCTAGATCCGCCCGCCCAGGTTCTTCCGCTGTAGACTCCGCATCATCCCCGGATCGTTGTACGCCACCTCGCTCAACGCATCCATGAGATGGAGACCTTTGCTCGCCACCAACTCTTTGGCCTTCACATAGTTTTTGGCGCTGAACCGCGCGACCGCTGGCTGACCATTGACGATCTGACAGGCCAACACCTCCCCGCCGACTTCCAAGGTCCCGCCTTCTTCGACAAGCCGCTTCGCCTGTGGCACCGTGATCTCGTGTAACTGCGCAAACTCTTCCAAGCCACCCGTTTCGATCAGCCGGCCATCCGGCATGATGCAGAGCCGCTTGAAATGGGGCGACCAGTCCTTCCTGAAATCCATGTACTTGATGTCGCCGCCCTTCGCCACCGCCCGATCCAAGGTCCGATAGTCGAGGCCCAGATTTTTCTGCTCCAGCTTTTTTTTGAGTTCGTCTGGAAGCGTGCGACTAAACACCGCCGCAGCCGCCTCTGCCAGCGAACAAGCCCGTGCCCGGACCAGCTGCTCAGCCTCGGCAAACTGCATCAGGTCCAAGACCCAGGTCTGCTTGGGGGTCGAGCCGCTTGCATCCACCCAACAGGCAAACAGGCCACGCGTCAGCAACCCGCCTACTTGTGGATAGACGTACAGGCCGCCGTTCGTGAGCAGCGATGTCATCTCATCCAGCGGCACTTCGTAACTTTCAGCCAGAATCTTGGCATGCGCCGCCACATCTTCCGGTAGCGTCATGGCACAGACCGTCACATTCCCCGGCGCGTCGAACTCCGAGTAGTCTTCAATCACGTTGTACAGAATCGGCGGCTTCGGCTTCTCGATCTTTTTCTTTATCTTGAACATGCGCGATTATCCTTCTTGCATCTTTTCTTCATCTCTCGATGCTATCAGCTACAAGCATCAGCTCTTGTCGTTCGTCGCTCGTATCTCCTCGTTCGTCCCTTCAGCAACTCCTGCTATCAGCTATACGCCATCAGCCATATGCTCTTACGACCCATGCTTTAGATGGTGGTACGGCGGCAAGGTCATCAATCGTACGTCGTCCACCGGTCCGCCGATCGTAAAATGATAGAGCGATTGCACGGATAAATCCTTGATACCCACGATCTCATGGACCGGATCGTCAAAGAAACAACCGATGCCGGTGCCGCGCACGCCCGCCGCTTCGGCCTCCAAATACAAGACCTGCCCGATCAAGCCCGCTTCCCAGAACAGGCGTGGATACCACCAAGCCCCGCCCTGCCGCAACCGGCCTTCGAATTCAGCCAGCATGCCGAGCGAAAAGGCACTGTCCCCCGCAATCCCCTGATGACAACTCACTTGCGCAGCGAGCCGCTGCGCATCGCCCTGAAACAACCAGTACAGCGGAAGGTCGCTGGGACAATCCGGAGCCGGAATCCATTCCAATTCAGGATTCATCGACTGCTGCAGCAGCGGCAGCTTTTTTGGATCACGCACCAACACATACAGTCCCGACGCTAGCCCTTCGACACGATGCACGAACAGCATCAAGTGGATCGCCGGCTCCCAGGGCAACACATCCCAGGGCATCGGCCGGTCCAATTGCGGCTGATCGGCCCGGGGCGTCACACGCTGTAACATGTGAAAGAAAGTCGCGGCGGAGATCGACGTTCGGGCGTCAAAAGAGACGGCGCTGCGGCGCTGTCTGATAATCGTTCCGGCGTCGCCAGTTGCTCGTGAAGCATCAACAGCGACCGGGGGAAAAGCTGCACCCGTGGGGAGCCGGACAGATGGCTTCTCATCCGTGGTCTTCCACGAGGCTTCCGCCGCCTCATCGATGACGTCCCAATGCACGCCATGTTCGCGACTCAGCTCATTGGCCTTCCCATGCCACGGCCCCGCAGCAAGATCCTTCACCAGCGCCTGACCCAGGAACAATGGAATTTCCGGAGCATCACGCTTCACGCTCTCAGCCGGCCAGATCACCGCCAGGCAATCGGGATGTTCCGGTTCCACGTCGCGGAAGTCGTCCGGGCGATGAGTCCCTAACAGCATCGCCGCCGTATTTTGGTCCACGCCATCCAGCAGCGCCATGTTCCAACCGAGCGTGGCTGCCGCAAGACGTGCCGAACCGATCGCGTGCCCGACATCGTGGTTGCAGTAACGAAGCGCCCGCTCGCCATACTTCCACGCTTCCCGCCAATGGACAGAGGTCAGGCCAAAGAGAAACACGCCCGGCGGAAAGGCGGCCAGCAGACGCGAGATGGCGTCAGGAGCAAAGTCTGCACGTAACTCCAGGCCATGTTCCTTCGACGCATAGTGATAGAGCCCTGCGGTCAGATCGAGCCCATCGACCTGCGGCAGCAGCACATAGCCTTCCGTCGGATGGAGATTGCCTGACGAAGGATTGTTCCGCAGCGCCCATTCCGACTCCCCGGCTTTTTTCCAGGCCGAGAGCCCGAGCGCCAACTCGAAAAATCGTGAGAGCGTGCCGGTCGTCAGCGGTTTCGAGGAAACGGCACCCCGCTGATAGATTGCATCATACGAGGGCGAGCGCGGTTCCTCATCATTCCCCAGCAACGGCAATCGAACGAGCCTGGCCCCTTCGAATCGCCGAAAGGGATTGGGCTGGTTCGCCCAATCCAGAAACCCCAGCGACCGCGCATATTTATGAAAATGGTGTTTGGTTCGAACGTGATAGCCGATCACTCGATCGACCGGATCAGTCGAGACAGGTTCGGTGGGAAGGGCAGAAAACGGCTGTTCAGTATTCATTTGGGCAGTCTAACGAGGCAGGGGAAGGAAAGTAAACGCAGGAGACCC
>JACQHN010000176.1 GCA_016199015.1 Nitrospira defluvii | reverse complement strand
GTCCCCGACGTGGATGCCGACGGCACCTTCCGCGACTTCAGGCCCTACCAAGTGTACCGGAATGACAAAGGGTTCGCGATCACCAAACAAGACGACTATGAGATGGTCATGGTTCACCACCACCCCCTGCAAAACCCGAATATTCAGCATGGAATGGGGAACTACCTTCTCTATATGACCCCAGGCGCATGTCAGCAAGCTCCCAGCACGGCAGCCGCACGCTAGGCACTTTCCATTCATCGCCCACCGCAATTGCGGTGGGCGATGACCTTTTTCCTGCTTCCTACGGCCTCCGAATCCAGAACCATCAAGCGCACGACTCAGCTGCTTCTCAGATGAGAGTGTGCTCGTAACGAGAGCCCTGGCCAATTTCAACCAACCACGATCCCACATTCCCCTACCGACGTACAATCGTCCCCTCATGCAGCGGACTGGGATTCTCAGGAAGTTGTATGATATTGAACCATTCATGCGTGCTGACCCGTTTCAACAGGACACAGTTGTCCCCCTGAGGGGGGAAGTAGGTTCATTGTTGAACGGTGAAGACCTGAGCACGCCTACAATGGCATCCGGGCCGCATGATCGCACCCCCTGCGTGAGGATCTAAGACCTTCCATGTCGATTCCTGAACCGTCGCTGAACATCCTCCTCATCAACGAACATCCCGACGAGCTCAAACTGGTGACCTCCAGCCTCAGAGGATTTTTCTCCGATTGCCGCATTGAAGCCGGATTTTCTTCGGAAGAGGCTCTCACCTTCAGTCAACGAGCCGAATGGCACATCATCCTCATTGATCAGGACTTGAGCCCAGACAGTGGGCTCGACATCCTCGCGCGTATCCGCCGCAATGCCCCCTATGCGGCGATCATCCTCCAAACCAACCAGAGTGATTCACAGACGGCCGTCCAAGCCTTGCAAAACGGGGCCGACTTTCTCCTCTTCAAAAATTCACCTGGCTTTGTCACGGAATTGCTCTTCTCTGTCCAAGAAGCCGTCGAAAAACGCGATCTCCAAATGAAGTTAGACCGCACGTTTCAGCGGCACCTGCGATTTATGGAAACCGTGAGCGACCTGTTGTACGAGCTCGACCAAGACGGGCGCTTTGTCTACGTCAGCGCAACCGTCACTGCCTTACTCGGCTACACACCCGAGGAACTCGCCGGCCAGCATTATTCGATCCTGCTCCCCCCCCTACAGGAAGCCGCAGGACGTTTTCGATTGAACGAACGCCGGGCCGGCAGCCGCTCAGTGCGCAGAGTCGAACTTACGCTGCATCGGAAGGCGCTTCCAGATGTCCCATCCCCGGTCATATCCGTGGAAGTCACGGCCAAGGGGCTGTTCGACAATGCCCATCGATATATCGGCACCGTGGGGTTACTTCGCGATCTTTCACAGGAAAAGGCTCAACAGGACCGCCTCACACAATTGGAATCCAGACTCCAAGAGACCGACCACCAACTTAACCTCTCACAGGAGGCCGCCCGGGTATCGCGTCAACTGCAGCAGCCCCTTACCACTCTCCTCCAAGACTCACAACGACTGCTCAGCGCGATCCAGCACAGCAAGATCGAGCAGCATGTCGAAACCATGGTCGCCAAGGCCTCGCAGGCCAGCCAACTGAGCCAACAACTGGTGCAGGTCATTCATGCACGACCTTCAGCAGGTGAACCTCTTGTTCTCAACGAAATTCTTCAAGCGGTCGTGCTGTCGGCCCAACGCGAGCCGCAAGGCAAGGAACTCCTCCTGACATCACACTTCGCCATGGATCTCCCGATCATCCTAGGATCGCGTGACGCAGTTGCAGATCTCGCGCGAATTCTTCTCGACTATGCACAACGATGCACCGCCGGCGCCACCACACCTTCACGCCTCACGTTACATACGGAACCACTCACCGTTCAAGACAACATGGCGCCGCAAGGCGACCCAGCCTTTGACCCGAGGGCCACACGCACGTATGCTACCTTCAGCATCCAAGAGGTTGTCGGAGACACTGTGTCCTCTTCACCCGCGTTGCCTGAAGGCGGCATTTTGCCGGAGGAGTTTTTGCGGGCTCACCGGATCGTCCAGGCACATGGCGGAGCCATAGAGATTGCGCGCCCGCCCGATAAAGGATTGACGATCAAGGTCAGAATTCCCGCCATTGACATCATGGCCTCGCCAGGCACTCGCGAAAAGCATGGATCTTCATCCACGGCCTCCATCGCTGTACCCAACCCCTCTCGAACAGGCATTCCGAACCCCGCCACACAACCCCATGACCGCCGCCAGTTCGAGCGCAGGCTGTTATCGCTCCCCGTTGAATTGACTATCGGCAACAGTACTCTCCGGGGTGTCCTGCGAAACATGAGTACGAGAGGGGCGCTCCTGGCAATCCGTGACTTGTCACCGTCTGTGCATCTGCAACCGGCGTACGTCGTCATCAAGACGCCGGTGAGCTTCCTGGAACTTCAGGGCGTCGTTCATGAGCGTCCTCCTGCGCCTGCAGAAACCACCGTGCAGTCGATCAAGGAGATCGTCATATCGTTTACGCTTACCAGCGAGCACGATCGAGACGTGCTGCAATCGCTTCTGGATGGATTGCAGGAGGGTTCGACAACGGTGACATTCGAAGCCCTGATCCTTCCCCCCTTCCCGGCTGTAGACGGCCGGCAAGAGACGATCTCATACGGGGAATGGTCTGAGGACCGGCGCGAAGCGGTGCGCCTGGCAGTGGCACGTCCCATTCGGCTGGCGGGGTCGGAGCACCGAGCAGATCGCCCACTTGGCCTGATCTTGAACCTGAGCCGAGACGGAGCCTGCCTCGAACTGTCCGGACATCCCGACTCCCTCGCCGTTCACCAAGTCATCCAATTGATTCCTGTTGGCCCGATCGCTCAACCCTCCGGCGCATCGGCCTCGGAAGAGTCGGACGAGCCATGGACCGCACGTGTCATCTGGACACGCATCCGTCGCATCGATGCGACGTCTCATCTGGCGCCGGCGACGGGAGGACGATTTCGGCTGGGAGTGCGTTTCGAGCATCTGTCTGCCGCCCAGGAATACAGACTTCGGAGCATCATCACGCCGGCAATCGGCTCATCTCACGATCTCGCCGAACCGATGTCCGATGCTCCCGTGGTCACGGTCTCACATGCCCTGCGGAATCGTGATGGCCACATGATTGCGCTGTGCCATGACTCTCCCCGGCAATCACAGGCCACAGCGCTTCCAATCGTCCTCCTGTGCTCGGGATATGGCATGCCTCAACAGGCCTATGTGGCCTTCGCGTACTTTCTTGCCGGTAGCGGACTGCGGGTCCTGCGATACGATCACAGCCGCCACATCGGCCTCAGCGACGGCGATCCGGTTCAGACCACATTCACATCCCTGGAAGACGACCTCGATACCGTACTGGCCTTTACACAGAAGGAATGGCCTGGGGCATCGCTGACCGTACTGGCGCCGGACCTCCTCGGACGAATTGCGCTGCGTCGCCAAGACTGGCACCGACTGATTCGTCGGCTCATCCTGCTCAATCCAACTCTCGACCTCAGGAATTGTCTCACGGCCCTTCATCACCGCGACGTGGTCCAGGAGCACCTCGCGGGGAGCCGACTTGGCCTCGGCAACCTCATGGGAATTCCTCTCGATATGGATCACTTTTTAACCGACGCCGTTGCCGCACAGTATGCCGATACGACCGCACTGCATGAGGATTTGACGCACTGTGAAACGGACGTCGTGTTTCTCACCGCCGGCCCGGATGCCCCTGAACTGCCGATACCAGGTCCATCACCGGCTCTCTTGAACGATGCCATGCGTCTGCTCGGATTAAAAAGCAGCCGCGTCAGCTTGCCGTCTCCCATTCTCACTGCCGGCGATATCGCGCCGAAAACCCTGCAGGCGAGCTGGCAACGTCTCCGGCAGCTCTGTCACCCGCCTGATGCATTGGCGCATTCATCCGCCGCAGCCCTTCAACCTATCTCACGATCCACCGCTATTCGCGCCCGCTTCGAACGCGACCAACTTCGCGCCAAGTATGCCGTCGGCACCGCCGCCAGCGAACGCCTCTGGAACGTGCAAACCAACCTCACCCAGACCCTGGATGAGCTGCCGACGTATTGGCAATATATCGATCAGCTCTACCAACTCGTGCAGCCACTTGACGGAGGCCTGGCGCTCCTCGATGTCGGATGCGGCATCCATTCCTTCGCCAGGTTACTTCTTCTAAATCTCTCATACCGCCTCCGCGCTCAAACGTGGCGCCACAGCCGACCCATTCGGTATGTCGGAATGGACCTTTCCCCCTCCGCGCTCCATGCGGCACAGGCCGCGACGAAAGATGCCTTGCGACACGTGGACAGTTTATTCTCCGGCCGGATCTCCGGTCCGACACCCGTCGCCCAAAGCTGGGTGCTCGGCCGATCCTTAGAAGCGCTTCCCTTCGCAGACCATTCATTCGATCGTATCGTGGCGAATTTATCACTCAGCTTTGCGCCTTCACCCCTCCATACATTACGAGAACTCTTCCGTGTACTCCGTCCGGGCGGGAAGCTCGTCGTAAGTGCCTTTACCCCCTCTGCGGACGTGGCCCTCCTGTATCGTCCGCCATTGCAAGAACTCGGTATCGACGCGTTCACGGGAGACACCCGCCTGACCTTGAATCGCATGGCCCAGTGCTGCAAAGCCCTGCGAGTCGGTCAATTGCACGCATTCGAAGAAGACACGCTCAGTGCGCGCCTCTCACAGATCACACCCACACCGGTGAGACTGCTGCGCGTGCTCTCCGGGCACATTCTCCTCGCCGCCGCTGAAAAACCTGATTCCTCTGGCTGAAAAAAAAGCGCGCATATATACTGCCTTCACGAGCACCACACCGGCAGCGAGTCGGTTAACACCACCAGTAGCATGGTGACTGGATTGATTTTTTCTGCGCACGACAATGATACGCGACGAGCATAACCCGCGCGCCTCTATCCGTTCAGATTCCGTGGAACTCCTCAGGATGATCGGTGCCTTTGCCGAGGCTGCGGGACGTGCGAAGGATCTCCAACGCCTCAGCGACTGCATTCTGACCCCCCTCTCACAACAAGTTGGCCTGCCCGAAGCGGCGATCTGGGTACGAGAGTTCGATGCTAGCCAGTACCGTCTCCTTGCGGCCCTGGGCCAGAGCATCGCGCCTACATTGCCGCCCGCATTGCCTGGTGATCACACCCTCATCACATACCTTTCCCACACCTCACGCATACTTCGATACGAGCAGGAGCGGGCCTCACCGGTGGGCTCGGCCTTGGCTGCAATGCGGGCGGCCCTCTGTATTCCGCTACGGTCACACCGGGGCCTCCTCGGACTCTGTGTCCTCGGCCCGCTCAACACGGACATTCACGTGAGCGAAGCCGACATCGCAATCGCCGAAACCATCGCACACATCGCCTGCAATGCCTTGGATCATCACATGGCACAGGACGATTTGCGTCGTTCCTCTACGCTGATGAGACGAACCGATCGACTGCGCTCCCTGGAGATTATGGCGGGCGGATTTGCCCATGAAATCCGTAACCCCCTTACGTCGATCAAGACTTTTATCCAATTGGCCCCGCAACGCCAGCAGGATCCCGTGTTCATCAAGGAATTCAGTCAACTGGCCATCGAGGACGTTCATCGCATCGAGCGCTTGCTGCACGAAATTCTTGATTACGCCAGCTACATGACTCCGCAACCAAGCGATGTGGACTTGAATGAACTCGTCACCTCATGCCTCTGTTTCGTATCGGCTACCGCGTCGCAGCGGGGCACTCATTTGCGCACCACTCTGGCGCCTGACCTGCCGCTGCTCTCGCTCGATCGTCAACAGATCAAACAGGTTCTCCTCAACCTGTTCCTGAATGCGCTCGATGCGATGCCGAACGGCCACGGCGTGATTTGCGTCCAGACCCGATTGCTGCCGCACGTCGACGGCACCTCATGGGTGCAACTGCGGGTCGAGGACGAAGGATGCGGCATTGCGCCAGAACATCTGGAACACATCTTCGATCCATTTTTCACCACAAAGCACTCCAACAGTGCCGGCGACGGATCGGGCCTAGGACTGACCACTGCTCACCAGATCGTCCATGACCATGGTGGTAAACTCTTGGTCGAGAGTCAGGTCGGCGCAGGATCCACGTTTTCCGTCAATCTTCCCGCACCGGGTGTGCGCACCACAGTCTCAGCAGCACGGGAGTAACATGAAAAAACGGGTACTGCTTGTCGATGACGAACCGCGTGTTCGCGCTTCGTTGAAGGCGGTCTTGGAACCGACCTACGAGATTCTGGAAGCGGCGGACGCCGCCGGCGGCCTTCAGCTCTTCAAACGCGAATCCCCTGATCTGGTTCTTTTGGATGTGATTTTGCCGGGAACAGACGGCCTCACGGCCCTCCAAACAATGCGCACAGAGGGTCGTGCCGTGCCGGTGATCATGCTGACCGGAACGAAATCGGTCAAAACGGCTGTCGACGCCATGAAGATGGGCGCCGTCGATTATCTGTCCAAGCCGTTCGACGTGGAAGAGTTGCAGATCGTCATTGAACGCGCGCTGGGCAAGCAGGAATTGGAACAGGAAGTCCGTCAACTACGCGCCCAGGTCGTGCAGCGATACGCCTTCCACAATCTCATCGGCAAAAGTCCGTCCATGCAGGAAATCTACGCGAAGATTGAGCAGGTGGCCGACAGCCGCACCACCGTGTTGGTCACGGGCGA
Organism: Nitrospira defluvii; assembly: GCA_016199015.1. Taxonomy (GTDB): domain Bacteria; phylum Nitrospirota; class Nitrospiria; order Nitrospirales; family Nitrospiraceae; genus Nitrospira_A; species Nitrospira_A defluvii_B. The sequence goes on along the minus strand of JACQHN010000176.1, from coordinate 385 downwards.
GAGTGGCACCGGAAAAGAACTCGTGGCGAAGGCGATCCATTACAACAGTGCGCGACGAGAGCGCCCATTTGTGGCACTCAATTGCGCAGCGCTGCCGGAAACCCTCATCGAAAGCGAACTGTTCGGACACGAGAAAGGTTCCTTCACCGATGCGACGGCGCGGCGTGTGGGGCAATTCGAACTAGCGCACACCGGCACACTCTTTCTGGATGAAATCGGCGACCTCAGTCCCGCAACCCAAGCCAAGCTCCTGCGTGTCTTGCAAGAACGCGAGTTCACCCGAGTCGGAGGCGTGCAGTCCATCAAAGTCGATGTGCGGATCGTGGCCGCCACCAACAAAAATCTCGACGAACTGGTTCGCAAGGGCCTTTTCCGAGAGGACCTC
>JACQHN010000170.1 GCA_016199015.1 Nitrospira defluvii | reverse complement strand
GTTTGTGAACGCCGCCGAGATAGTGAGGCGGCAGTGTCTCCGAGAACGCCGCTGGCAGACTTTTTCCGCATTCTGCTAATCCATCCTGTGATCCATCTACTGATGAGCGGCACCTCAAATGACAACGTTCAGCATGCCACCACCTTCGGGGCCAGGAGTTCTTGATACACCGGCTCCAACGGCCAGAGACAGCGGCCCCAGTCGTACCAGATCTCAGCCATATGACGAGCTGCTCGGGCAAACCGCTCCCGATCCGCCTGACTCGCCAGCAAGGTCTGAATCGATTCAATCATGTCGTCCGGCTGGTCGGCGACAAGCAGATCCCTCCCCGGCTGCACCTTCATCCCTTCGATTCCGATCGAGGTGGTGATAATCGGCAATCCACCGGCCATCGCTTCCAACAACTTCGTTCGTGCTCCCGAACCGGTGAAATATGGTGCAACATAAATCGTCGCGGCACGCAAATGCGGCTGCATGTCGGGCACTGCGCCGGTCACCACGACACCGGAGCCTGCCAAGCGGCACACACGCGGATCGGGGTTTCGCCCCACCAGCCGCAATTCCGCCTCGGGAAATTCCCGACGGATGGCAGGAAACACTTCGGACGCGAGCAAGAGCGCCGCATCGATGTTGGGTTCGAGCCCCATATCACCCGTGAACAACAGGACGGGCGACGTGGCCGTATGATCGGGCTTGGGAAGGATCGTTCGGCAATCGACGCCGTTGGGAACCACCAGCACACGTCGCCCGGGATGGCCACGTTCACAACGAATCCGATCATCTTCCGAAACCACCACCGCACAGTACGTCGCCGGCCAGCAGTACCTATTGAACAGCCCCAGCTTGATCAGGCGTACCACTTGCCTCGATCGGCTGACCGCCGCGCCGGTGCCGGTCCTGAGCACACGCAGCGGGCCGGCCAAGCCATAGGCCCAGATATCTAGCACGAGCGGTACCGTGGTATTGGCTGGCACAGAGGGAATCATCGCGGGTTTTTCCACATGTACCGCTCCGTACTCACCGCTCGCCAGCCGCTCCCGCACCACGGCAGCCAGCGCCCGGTCTTTGGCGTAGGGCCCGACGTGGCCGATACGATCGAGAAAGCCGGGACGTTGTGGCGGAACAAAAACCATTTCCGCACAGACGTCTTTCAACAATCGTTGGGCCTCTTCTACCCCTTCATGCGCCGGGGCGACCAGGTCCACGTGAAACCGACTTCCCAGGAAACGGAGCAGGTGCAACATCCGCAAGGCGCCCCCGCCATAGCGGTCAGACGGAGGCGCAGGTGCGAGAAACAGCAGGCGCTTCGTCATCATGCCCCAACCTTTAGTCTCACGATGAAAATGGTGGAGCCTAGCGGTCCGTACTCGCCCGCGGTGAGAGGCTCAACTCCCGCACATCAGACTCTGGCGAAGTCGCCGCTGGTCATCGTCGTCCCTTATGGGAACTGTTCCCTTTGTCTATAGGCGGTTGGAACTCCGGTTTCTGAAGCTCGCGGTCAAGTACCGCACGAATAAAGCCGCTGGTCGTATAGCCCCGTTGCTTCAGGACATCGAGCTGGTCCTTCAACTCTTCCGGTAACTGGATCATGATGCGGATGAGTTTCGGCATCGCTTTCCTCGTCATGAGTGAACGCTGGTCAGACTGTGCTGAATGCTTGCATGTGCTATGCCTTGCTAGCATTCGGTCACTGCCGCGCAATATTGCCGACTTAGGTCTGCGACTCTTTCGGCAGTGACGGCAAAATTGACACCCTGCCCTGGCCATTGGCGAGCCACATAGAGTCTGTACGGTAGCGAGGCGCTGTTGGAAATCCTGGACAGAAGGGGTGAACGGCTTAAGGAGAGGCTCAGGAGCGAGGGCGCTGGGGTTAGATCCCATTCCAGCGGCGCCACAATCGTTGCATATTGTCCAATTCGATGGTCCAGGGGGCCGGTGATGAGACGGCCGATTGAAGCACCCACTCTCTGGCATTGTGGACGGTGAGACGGGACTGCTTCACATCGAGATCAACCCAGATCGCGCCATCCTGATCCGTTCTCCACACCTGCGCCCCCACCGCCCGGTAGGCGGCTAACACCTCACCGACCGGGTGGCCGTAAGGATTGCGCCGACCGGCTGACACCACGGCGATCTCAGGCCTGATCGTATCGAGCCAGCTGTGCTCCAAGGAACTCTGCCCTCCATGATGCGGAACCTTCAGCAGCGCCACATGGCCAAGCATTCCTGATCGAGTCAGGCGGGCCAAGGCCTCACGTTCGATGTCTCCTGTGAATAACATGCGCCGGTCGCCGCAGCTGAGTTCGGTGACGACCGACAAGTTGTTGAGCGATTCGCTTTTTGTGGCGGGAGACGATTCTCGGTTTGCGCGCGGGCTCAGCGCCGTCATGCGGCAGTCGATTCCTGTCGAAATCAGTTGTCCCTCCGCCGCTATCTTCGCCTGAAGGTGTTGTTGCGCAAGGGTCCCTTCGATCTTGCGCCAGAAGTCTTCGTTCCGTATCACACCGTTGGTCCAGAAATTCTCGACATGAACATGCGCCAAGATCCAGGCCAGCCCTCCGACATGGTCGAGTTGCGGATGTGTGCCGATGACATGATCAATCCTTCGAATCCCTCGATTCCAGAGAAAGGGAGCCACCACAC
>JACQHN010000169.1 GCA_016199015.1 Nitrospira defluvii | reverse complement strand
GCAAACCGAAAGGAGGTGAGTCAGCATGGAGCAACAGAAGAAGGAAGCGTATGTGAAGCCGGCAGTCGTGAAACACGAATTGCTGCGCGATGTGACGGCCATTGCGTATTCTCGCGTGCAAGCTAACTAGTTCGTTTGTGCGAGGCCGAAGAGCTGGCCGGTGATAGCGCCGGCCAGCTCAAAAGCGAACCAGGGTGGAGGTCACGTAAAGCAATCGGCAGGAAGGGAGATGTGATCATGGCGACGACCCTCTCCGCGAAAGAACTGTCCTTCTCAATTCACGGTATGAGGATGCAATTTGCAACCGACTCCTCTGCATTGGCTGAGGCGACGTCCCAACTATTGCACCATTTCGAGTCGGATGCAGTAACGAACGGTGAGTCGTTGAGAATGGAGTTTGCTGCGATAGGCCGGCGAAACGAGGTGTCGGTGCAGCCTGCTGCTGCCGCCACACAGCTCTATAGCGGATCCGGTATCGCCCTAGGGAATGGCAAAGAAACCACCTGGCTCTGCGATATCTATGTCGATCAGGGGCGTCTGCTTGCTGATTTCCACGAAGAGGGGCTGATTGTGGTCGACGGGGCCTCGAAGTCTGTCAGAGGGTGGATTGTTCGCCCGGAGGGGATGTCTCCGGATATCAGGATGAGCTTTATACATTTTGCCATGACTGAGCTTGTGAAGCGGTCCGGACTGTATACCTTTCATGCCACGGCGCTTGAAAAGAATGGGCAAGGCGTGCTGATCCCAGGGTTCAGTGGGCGGGGGAAAACCACATCGTTTTTATCCCTTCTCCGGTCCGGCTATCGGTATCTCTCCGATGATCACCCCTTTTTCCGTCTTCACGGGAGCGGCGTCGAAATTCTACCCTACCCTCTGAAGATCAATGTGACGGATCGGACCGTCGCGTTCTTTCCAGAGTTGCGCGAAGCCCCCCCGTCGGTGCTCAAGCCTGGTGTGCCTAAGCGATATTTTCATGTCGAAGATGTCTATCCGGGACCCCTTGGGCAGCCCTGCCGGCCGGCGTTGATTCTCTTCCCGCAGGTCCACGACGCGTCATATAGCTGCCTAGAACCTTTGTCAAAGAAACAGTCTTTGGAAATGATCTTGCCGCACTCATTGTTGGTCTACGATCCTGAGATCGCACGAAGTGAGTTTCAGGCCCTTGCGCGGTTGGTTGCACAAGCGGACTGCTACCGGCTCCATTTCGGGCGCGATGTTTTGGATCTTCCCCAGTTGGTGACGCCCCTGTTGGAACACAAGCGCACGGCTTTGGAGAACTAGCATGAACCAGAAACCCACACGTCCGACTACCCTTTGGCGGCCGCGATCCCACCAATTTGCTCAAATGAGCATGGTGCCGTCGGAAGGACTGTCCCATCTTCGTCCCGAAGGGCGACTGTTGGTACTCTGTGCAAGGACCGTCATCAATGAGTTCATTCGGGTGGAAGTGACCGATCTGGTCGGCGAGCCACTCGATTGGGATCTGGTGTGGCACCTTGCGAAGACGAATGGGGTCGTTCCGCTTGTGTACCAGAATCTGGTCAAGATCTGCCCAAGTGTGATTCCATCCGGCACACACGAGGCCCTTCGTCGCCATATCCAAGCGAATGCGCTGCTGAACACCCTGTTGGCAAAGGAACTTGTCACCGTCCTCGAGGCACTGGCCGCCAAGGGTATCCGCGCGATTCCCTTCAAAGGCGTGACCCTCGCGCAGACGGCGTATGGAGACTTCAGCCTGCGTGAGTGTGCCGACCTGGATCTGATTGTCGATCAGTCGTCAATCCCTCTTGCCAGGCAGGTCTTGTGGTCGCAGGGATATCAGCTGACGAGCAAGGATGAAAGGAGTCAGTGCGAGTCCGACGAGCCATATAATTTCTTTCAGAAAAAAAACGGGATCGTTGCGGTAGACCTTCAGTGGGTCATGGCGCGGCAGCATTTCGCGTTTCGGTTGGATCGGGGTGTGTTTTGGACCCGGTTGAAGCCTGTCCATCTGCCCGGCAAATCCATTCTGGGGTTGTGTCCAGAAGATCTGCTGATTCTCTTGTGCGTGCATGGATCCAAGCACGGATGGGAGCAGCTAAAATGGGTTTGCGATGTGGCCGAGCTGATCCATCGCCGGAAAACGTTGGATTGGAGCCGGGTATTGTTTCAGGCGGGCGAATGGGGCTGCCGCCGAATGGTGTTGCTGGGCTTGGCCGTCGCCGCAAACCTGTTCGACATTCGAGTGCCGAAGGCGGTGCTTCAGGAGATTCAGTCCGATCCGGATATCCCTACGTGTGTTCGCCATATGCCGAAGGAATTGCTGAAGAATCCTCAGGAAGGAATCGAAGAAGAACGGGCTGAGGCATTGTATTTCACGTTGAAAGATTCCTGGCGCGAGAAGTGGAAATTTGGAGTCTCTCTGTGTCGTGCAGAGTCTCCCGTCATCACTGAGCCGCTTCCTTGGTTTCGATTGCAGTCAAGGCTCCATATGCTCTATCGATGCGTGAAACCGCTCCATCGATTGGCTCTCAGATGTCTGCCCTCTATGCATGTGCGAAAGGCGGTGGTGCGGTGGCTGCATAGCTCCGACTGAGTGTGTGCTCCGCATAGACACGATCCCCTGTCAACCTACAAAATCTCACGTCCTTTCAACGGTTGCTCCCGAAAAATTTCGCATGCTAGGATGCCTCTTGTATCAACAGTGTTCGCTGTTGAATGCTGAGGAAGGAATTGCGAGGAAGGTTGCTTCCTCTCTCGACGGTTCGGCTCCAGGAAGGAGGTTCTGATGAAGCGCACGTTAATAGCTGTGGTAATCGCACTGGCACCCTTCTGGGCGACGCATCTGATCTGGGCCGCTGGATTCTTCAAGGTGGGTGAGAAGGCGCCGGCGTTTGCTTTGACGTCAATCACGGGCGATGCCCTTTCGCTCGAGAACCTAAAGGGCAAGGTGGTCGTGCTGGGACTGTTCCATATCTGCGACCCCTGTATGATGCAAGGGACTAATTTGCAAAAGGTTCATGAAGCCCTGGTGGGAAAAAACGTCGCCGTTGTTGGCATCAATTCCTCCGGGAATTCCAAACGCGACGTGGGCGAGTTTCTGAGCGCGTTTCCGGTCAAGGTCACGTATCCGTACTTGCTTGACCCGAACAAGGCCACCGACAAACTCTATGGCGGCGGGAAGTTCATCCCCAACGTGTATGTAATCGATCAGCAAGGTGTGATCAGGTGGCAACGCGTGGGCAATATGGAACTGGCCGGCGCCGACGTGATCATACAAGAGGTAGAAAAACTGTTAGCGACCGTGCCGGCTGCGGGTGCAGGGGCCATGTAAACGGGAAAAGAGGATCCATGGACGAGTGGGAAGAAGGTAAACAGAAGTTTCTCGAAGTGGTACAGGGGATTAGCGGGGCCGTTGAGGTCGTGATTCCGACGAAGCCGACGAACAGCATGTTCCTCATATCTCTGACGAAAGGCCCGAATCGTAAATTTATTACCGTGTCAGAAGACGATATTATCGATCTTCCCAGCGAAGCCGGCATCCGCGCGAAGGTCACGAAGACCCTGCAGGATGCGATTGCAGCGTTATAATTCCGATAGTCCGAGGCGACCGTGAAACAGCTCCTTTCGGGTATTTGGCAATGGTCTTGGTTCTCCGAAGAGAAGCAGATCGATTTCAATGGGCTGTTTCTCAACGTTGGTGAGCACAAGATCGTCATTGATCCGCCACCCATGACGGCTGAGGCCAGCACATTTATTCGGCGCCAGGGGGGCCTCGACTACATTATCGTCACCAATCGGGACCATGCTCGGGAGGCGGCGACGTATCAGGCTGAGTTTCGTTGCCAGGTGCAGATACCTGATGCCGATGCGGTGCAAATGGACCTGAAGCCGACCAGGACTTTCAAGGATGGCGAACTCTTACCCGGTGGTATTTGGGTCATTCAGCTCAACGATCAGAAATCCCCCGGTGAATCGGCCTTATATATTCAGCAGGGGAAAGGCGTGCTCATCATCGGCGATGCGCTGATCGGAAAACCGGCGGGATCCTTGAATCTGTTGGCACCAGAGAAATACAGTGACGCGGCCAAGGCGAAAGAAGGGCTTCGGCGCTTGCTGAAATACAACTTCGACTCGATTCTTGTCGGGGATGGCGCTAGCATCTTGGTTGGAGCCAAACAAGCAGTGGAGCAGGCGCTGCAGGCATAGGGGACGATGGCGCTTCGAAACGGACTCTCAGAGGAACTCAATCGTCAAGGCAACGAGCATTTCGCGCGTGGGCATTACACGGATGCCTATGCCTGTTATGCGAAAGCGTTGGAGTGTGATCGCTTGACGGGCGACCATCGAGCATTAAGCGCCACGTTGGGCAATCTTGGTAATATCTGCGCGGTCAGTGGTCGTCGCGAGTCGGCACAGAGTTATTACCAAGAAGTGCTGGAGCTGCAGAAGGTCCTTGGAGACGAGAAGGGTATCGGGACGACCCTGGCCAATCTTGGGAATTTGCGCGCCGATGCCGGCGAATGGGAACGTGCCAGAGCGTACTATCTAGAAGCCCTCGACATCATGACGCGCGTGCATGATGAATTGGGGAAGGCTGTATTGTTTTCCGATCTAGGCCTTGTGGCGCGCGAAACCGGCCAGTTTGAGGACGCCCTTCGGCACTATGAGCAGTCCCTGGTGCTTATGCGTCGCCTGAACAATCAAGGGGGTGTCGCCGATGCCTGGCGAATGATGGGACGAACCTTTGCCATCCAAAAGCGATATGAAGATGCCATCGCCTGCTGCCATACCAGCCAATCGATTGCAGAGCGGAGTCGCGATGAGTTACGTACAGGCGGAGCTCGTTACGTCTTGGCTCAATGTTACGAGGACCTCGGTCAGTTGCAAATGGCGGTTGAGTTGTTGGAGCAAGTTGTGCGCATGGACCGAAAGTACGATCTTCCCAAATTAGCCGAGAACACCACCAGACTCGAACGTCTTCGTGCGCGTCTGGCTGCAGAGAATCCGACTCCCCAACCTTGGCGGTCACGCGCATGAATATCGCCGCCCTCCCATCATGGGATCACGCTCGATCTCATCTGCTCGCAACCGTCCCACAATTTTATGAACTGGAACCTGGAGGAGCCCTCGCTCTGGATCTAGGGGATGACGGCTGGTTGCTGGAAGTCAGGTCGGATGGGCAGCTCCTCTGTCAACACGGAATTGCCATGGACGATGTGAAGAGTCTGATGTGTGACGGAACGACGGAGGATCTGGGGACCGATGAAGTAGCGAAACAGGCCAAGTATTTTCTGGGTCCCGCGGTGTCAAAAATGCGACCAACTCTCCTCAAGGCCGGCTTTGTGGAGCAGACGGATATGAATGATGACTTCGTCGCCATTATCTTCCTTAAGAGCATCGACTTTCAGCGGCCTGACGAGATCGTTGCCGCCGTGCACTGGTGTCAGAATCTCTTCAAAAACCTGGCATAGCGCGAGTCGGACGGTGCTTGCATCTGTATGACGTCTCCCTCCATCACGACCATTGAAGCCTTCCGCGCTACCTTGGCCGCCTATCGATTACCCCGGGTGATTGTGACCGCGCTTGAATTAGATCTCTTTACAGCGATCGCAACTCGGACCTGGTCTGTTGCAAAGCTGGCCGAGACGCTCGACGTGAGCGAGCGTGGGTTGGACATTCTCTGCCGGAACTTGGCGATGGGCGGACTGTTAAAGAAGCGCGGCAATGTCTACCGCAACAGCTCCTTCGCTGCAACACAGTTGAATGCCAAACATCGCCATTACCGGGGCGCCTATATAGAGCTGCTGAAGAGTCAGTGGACCGATTGGTCGCGTCTGACGGAAACCGTGAGATGCGGGCGTCCGGTGGATCACGATGAGCCAGAGGCGGCGGACTATCGGCATCAGTTTGCCTGGGCCATGCACCATCGCTCGGTTGATGTGGCGGCAAGAATCGCACGGCAGATGAATCTGAGTCGTGTGAGGACCTTGCTGGATCTTGGCGGCGGGCCCGGGACCTATGCGATGGCATTCTTGGCACGTTACCCAAAATTGAAGGCAACCATCTGTGATCGTCCGGCGGCCTTAGAAGTGGCGAAAGAAATTGCTGCGACGCACAAGGCGCGGAAGCGACTGTCCTACTTGCCGCTCAACTTTATGGAGGAAGACCTTCCCGGACAGTACGATCTGGTGTGGTATTCCAACGTGCTCCATATTTATTCGCCCGACGAAAACCAGGCGTTGTTTCGGCGCATCATTTCGGCACTGGCTCCCGGTGGACGACTGATCATTCAAGATGCATTTCTTCACGATCGAGAGGGACTCTATCCGGAAGAAGCAAGCCTTTTCGCCGTGAGCATGCTGCTCTTCACCGAGCGGGGCAACACCTACTCATTGAGGGATACCGCTCGGTGGCTTAAAGAGGCAGGATACGTGAAGATCAGCCCCATCAAGATGAAGCCGGGGACTGAAGATTGGGATGGCGGCCTGCTGGAGGCCGCTCGTCCGGCCCGGCAGTGAGGGCGCAACGACCTCCGAAGATCATGATCAAAAAGTTCAGCAGGCTGCTCACCAATGTGAGTACCAACACCACTGAGCGGGAGGCCGGTTGGCTGGCTTCTTGGACGATCGTCGCCAGGTCGAGTGCCAGTGCGATCGTGCTGTACATCACCGCGACCATGGCGATCCACTGCTGACGGATCACGAGAAGTCCTCCCACCAACAGCGCCGGAAACCCGAATAGAAATCCCAACAGCACGCCATCCTTAATGATTGAGAGAGGGACGGCCGAGCCGAACATAAAGAGGCTGGCCTCCACTGCTATCAATGCGAGGAGAAGGGCGATGACGGAACGGGTGGCAGACATAGCGGCACTATAGCTGCCGCCTCAGTCCACCGCAAGTTGCCTTGTCCCCAAACCGCTCTCGGTGATAAGCTCTTTCTTATGGGTACCGCAACAGGGAACAGCCCGATATTCAAGCAGGATTGCTGCACGGTGATTTACGACGAGGAGTGTCGATTCTGCGTGAAGAGCAAGGAAGGAATCGAACGGCTGTCTCCCCCAGACCAATCAGCCTCTGTCAGATACATCCCGTATCAAAGCCTGGAGGCCGAACAGGTTCTTGGCCCTGAGTATCGGCCTGGGCGCCCAGATGTGGCCTACTTGGTCGGTTCTGACGGCCAGATTCGTCGAGGGCTGGATGCTATTTTGCCGCTACTCCCCAGCCTTCCCGGTGGTCGGTTCTTGAAAGCTTTTGTTACCGTACCCGCTTTCAGGCCGATTGCTTCGCGGCTATACCGATTCGTGGCCCGCAATCGCTATCGTTGGTTCGGGGCCGTACCTGTCAAACCGCAGTAAACAGCAGACCTACCAGGCTTCGTTTCGAAACCTCGCCAACAGTTCACCGGAGACCCGCCTTTGGAGGGGACAGCCCGGACCGGTGTGTCATTTACCGTATGGTGCGAACTGGGCGAGAATCCGCCTCACACAAGGGAGGCGCACGTGGCCCAATACACATTTCGGAAAATGTTCGCGGTTTGGGTTATCGGACGGAGGCAGGGCAAATGTCAGAGGGCGCAGGGCTTTGGATGTAAGGAAAGGCGACTGGCGCACTTGGTGTCGCCGGTGTTTGCCATTCTGCTTGCGTCGACCTCTTCCATCGCTGCTCCCTATCATTTCCCTACCGGAACCGTCCCTGTCAGTGAAATGGATGCTGTCACAGTGACGCAATTGCCGGCTGCTCATTCCCCTGTATTGGCCGCCGCATTTGGGTTTCAGGCGGCCGGATCTTCAGCCATTACGGTTCGAACGTATGATGCGCCCACGGGAGCGATATTGTCCGAAGATTCATTCGATGTGAATGTCAAAGAAGAGGGTGTGGCTGAACATGATGAGAACAAAGGACGAATCTTTGCCGGCGGCATCGGAACCGATTCGGAGGGGAAGTCAAAGTTTATGTTGCGGGTATATGACGCAGAGACCGGTCGGTTTCTCTGGGAAGGGCAATTGAATTTGCTGAAGCTGGGTGAAGGAGGAATGACGAGGGCGGGCGCCGCACTCATCCCGAACAGTCCCGCAATAGTTCAGACCTCGGCCGCTGTTCACGAACCCCTCCAAACCCTCTTCTCCGTCCGAGCCGTGAATCCGGTTACTGGGGGGCTTGTGTGGCAGGACCAGTTTGCTCCGGGCAATCGAAAACGGGCCAAGGGGGAAGGGGTGCTCTTCGATGTGCCACGTGCGAGGCCGATCCACGAACCCATCGGGCATATATTCGATTTGGTTGTGCGAACATACGACCGCATGTCCGGAACGCTGCTGTGGGAGGATTCATTCGAGCAACTGGACCGCATTGAGGAACCAGCGAGTGACCCAGGCATCAACGCCTATCCCCAGGCGATTCCTTCTTGGAGCCCTATCGGTGTAGAGGGAGCTGATACCTATCGGACGGCGCTGCGCTAGCGATTAAGACTTCGGCTGGGACAACGTGCCTCCCACGCTGTCGGCCCATTGTTGTTGGAAGTGGTCGTAAGAAAGCAGGAGCCTGTCCTGCATGGCGGCGGCGATTGTTTGGCGGGCTTTCAAATGGAGGAGCACTTCGTGCACCTTGTGCATGCCGAATCGTTCGATCAGATAATGTGTGGCGGCATTGGCCTCCGTGTAGGCAATGTTGGCCTTTTCTGCCGGTAGGCTTTCCCAACTGCCTTCAAGCGCATTCAATGGAATCAGGCTGTGCTCTCCGGGCACCATGCCCTTCAATTCCTGCCAGGGATCACCGGCCAGTTGCATGGCCAAGCCTTCGTTAAGCCAGGTTGGAATGGCCCCGCCAGTTGCTCCCAATTGCTCGTGAAGTAGAGCATGGACAAACTCGTGGCGGAGTACCCGTGTCAGCCAGGCCAGATCCGTGGCGGCTCCTTGCGTGGGGATTTGAATGCGTCCAAGGATCGGGTCGAACAGACCGTCTGCCCAAGTGGGGCTGCCGGTGCCGCCTTGGAACTGATTCTTCGTGTGGAGAACCACAATAATCGGTCTTGAAGGGAAAAAATTGAATTTCTGACCAACCTCTCGATAGGCCTCTTCGAGGATATCAAGGACGGTGGTCCATGTCGTGGGATCCTCATTGCCGTCGTATTTGACCGTGAAGTGAACGCTGCTGTGAGTGAAAAACTTTTCCTCAACCTTCTCGGCGCGATGTGCTTTCGCAGTGACCGCCTTCAAATAGGATTGAAGGCCGGGATCCTTCTTGATTCGCTCCTTGGCCAGAGCCAGGTGTTTGCCGGCCTCTGTGAGGTGATCTTTCTCTTGTAGCAGGTCCGCGAGGGCCACATGCGGGAATGGCTCGTCCGGGGCCAGGGTCAACACTTTCCTCAGGAACTCTTCCGTGAGCGCTGGGTCCCGCAGGCCCCAATAGGCATTGGCGAGATTGAGATGGGCAACCGGGTTTTGGGGGTCGAGGGAAACCGCTTTCTTGAAGGCCTTCACCGAAACTTCTGTTCCGCCGACCTTTTCCTGAAGGATTCCAAGGTTGTTCCACAAGATGGCCACATGCCGCTTGGTGG
>JACQHN010000168.1 GCA_016199015.1 Nitrospira defluvii | reverse complement strand
TCGGCGGCAAGGGGAACGATACCTACGTCGTCGATGAGGTGGGGGATGTGGTCAACGAGAATCTCAATGAGGGCATCGATACGGTGCAGTCCAGCATCGACTATAGCCTCGGAAGCAACGTCGAGAATCTTGCTCTTAGCGGAACCACAGCCATCAATGGTACGGGGAATACTGCCAACAATGTGCTCACCGGCAACCGTGCGACTAATGTGCTTGTCGGAGGTGAGGGCAACGACACCTTAGACGGGGCTGGGGGAGCCGATACCTTGATTGGCGGCCTGGGCAACGACATTTACGTCGTCAATGACATCAATGATCTCGTGGCCGAAGCCCTGAACGAAGGGACCGACAGGGTGCAGAGCAGCGTTAGCTATACGCTGAGTTCCAATGTGGAGAACCTGATCCTCACGGGGCCCACTGCCATCAACGGGACCGGCAATGCGTTGAACAATGTACTCACGGGCAACAGCGCGGCCAATATCATGACCGGCGGCGCAGGCAACGATACCTATGTGGTGAGCACGGGCGACAGCGTCATAGAAAATGCCAACGAGGGCACCGATACCGTCCAGAGCGATGTGAGTTGGACATTGGGCGTCAATCTCGAAAACCTGACCTTGCTGGGCAGCACTGCTATCAATGGCACCGGCAATGCGTTCAACAACGTCCTTCGAGGCAACAGCGCGGCGAACATGCTCAGTGGCGGCACTGGCAACGATATCTATGTGGTGAGCACGGGCGATACGGCGGTCGAAAATGCCAACGAGGGTACCGATACCGTTCAGAGCGATGTGAGTTGGACGTTGGGCACTAATCTGGAAAATCTCACTTTGACGGGCACCGCCCCTGCCGATGGCACGGGGAACGCGCTCAACAACACCGTGACGGGCAATAGCGCTGCCAACGTGCTTACCGGAGGGACCGGCAACGATACCCTTCGGGGTGGCTTGGGCAATGACACCTATCTGATCAATTGCGGGGAAGGACAAGATATCGTTTCAGAGAATGATGGCACGGTAGGCAATACCGACACGTTGCTCTATGGGACGACCATTAATCCGCAGGATCTCATCCTCAGCCGGCAGGCGAACGATCTGCGGCTGTCAGTGTATGGCACCAGTGATCAGGTGACGATGCAGAACTGGTATCTCGGAGCCTCGTACCAGACGGAGGTCATCCAAGCCGGCAACGGTCAACAGTTGATGAGCACCCAAGTGAATCAATTGATCCAGGCCATGGCAGGGTTCACCCAGCAGACGGGGTTGAGCTGGGAGCAAGCTGTTGCCCAGCGTCCCCAGGACGTGCAGCAGATTCTTGCCGCAAGCTGGCAATAACAGAGACTTCTCGGGCTCCGCCTGTTCGGCGGGGCCTCGACAGCAGCACGAGAGCGATTCCTTCCTCCTCCCTCAGAACGGCCAGACTTCTACCTCAGAGGCCCCTGCTTTGATCCTAAACTTACGACCTGCTTCATATTGTCCGCTCTCGCAGGACGTGACTGCCGTTAGGCGCAATACCGAAGAGGTACATCCTCTGCGGAATGGCCGGCCGGGATTTCAATGATAGAGTCAAAGCATCAACTCAAGGCCAAGACCAGACCTCACACCGCCTGTCTGCAAGGAGGAACACGATGTCGCAACGAACTCTTCTCTGTCTCGCTCTGGGGCTGCTCATTACGGGTGGGATGGACGGCTGTACGATGATGCAATCCGGCTCTTCGACTACATTGCCAAGCAGCGCGTTCTTCCCCATCGACGCTGGCGAGTTGAAACCACTCCAAGCGATTGCCCACGCGCAGGACACTCGCATGAAGAATTGCCATAAAGGACCGGCCTGTGAGGAGGCTTACTATACCCGTGGCTTGGTCGCGCTCTTTGAGAATCGAGCCGATGCGATTACGGTGTTTCAGGAGTTGCACACGGCCATGCCGAATAGTCGCTATGACGCAGCTACGACCGGCTGGTTGAATCTCTTGCAGGATACTGCGCCGCCCTCCATCTATGGCAAAGCGTTGATGGTTCAACTCAAGCAGGAAGTGTTGCACAACCTCTTGGAGAGGTCTGAGCTCACGGTGGGGCGAAGCGTGAAAGAGCACGACCGGCGTGTCGCAGAGCTCAATCGATAGCCTCCGTTACCCCGTAGATCTATCCTAATCCGGCCGACAGTTCTCCAATGTCGGCCGGTCGCGTCTCCGCACCTATCTCGCGATCCTCGCGTCCCCCCCCATCGCAGGTAGTATTCAGGTCGATTGCTCAATTCCACCGATAGTTGGCAAGCAGACCGTCTTGGTCTTCCGTCTGTCAGTTGAGTTTGCGAGGATGCGCGGCTACACTTTGCGCAAGGGTGGAGGCAAGTTTTCTGCGGGCCTGTTGCGGCTGGAGGTGTGTATGTACGCATTCATCGTATCCATCATTGCTTTCAACATCATGATCGGTGGGGCTCTATCGGCTTGGGCGGCCGAGTTGCAGCTTGGCCAGGATGGCCAGCGAAGTGTACCCGAGACGATCAAAGGTAAGGATGGCGCGCCGATGATGCTGATCCCAGCCGGGCCGTTTACGATGGGCAGTAATGACGGCCTTCCCGCCGAGCGGCCTGAGCATTCGGTGACCCTCGACTCCTACTTCATCGATCAATATGAGGTCTCGCTGCAGATCTATAGAAAGTTTCTTCAAGAGGCGAGGCATGATGCGCCGCCCACGTGGGATGATGAAGCAGCGGAGACTGTCGGCGATCGTCCGGCGATCGGGATGAGCTGGGGCGATGCGGCGGCCTACTGCGCGTGGGCGGGGAAGCGACTTCCGACGGAGGCTGAGTGGGAAAAGGCGGCGCGTGGAACCGACGGGCGCCGCTACCCCTGGGGGCACATGCAGCCGTTTGTGGACATTGCGAACTATAATCGCGGGGTGTGGGTGAGTGAGGCCATCACGCTGGTGGGAGTGGCTGGCGGGATTGAAGGCATGAGTGTGCGCCATGGATTGAAAGAAGGCGGCAGGAGTCCGTATGGCCTCCACCACATGGCGGGGAATGCGGCCGAATGGGTGGCCGATTGGTATGATCGTGAGTACTATTCGAAGAGTCCGGAGAAAAATCCCACGGGCTCTGCAAGCGGTGAGAAAAAGGTGATTCGAGGAGGGTCTTGGGCCGATCTGCCTGTCTCATTGAGAGTGTCAGCGCGCATGTCGGCAGAACCTGATTTCCAGGATCGGACGATTGGGTTTCGCTGCGCGATGGATGTCAAAAAATAGCGCAGGCACCGGCGCCCAACAGCTGATCACTCTCACACGAAGCTGTCCCATGGAAAGGGTCTGGATCCGTATGGTCAGCGACGCTTTTGTAAGTTCTGTACTGCTTATCTATGCCTGATTCCACCCCTCTTCCACCTGTTCAAATGACAAACCAGAAGAACAAGGCATTGGGGGCGTTGGCTGCTGGGTTCGTCCTGCTGATTGCGTTGGCTGCGATCTGGAATGTCTCGCCGCCTTCTGAGCCGTTACTGAAGGTCCAGAAAATCGATCCCAGCATGGTGCCGCTGGTGACGGGAGACGAACCAATCCAGGAGTTGTTTGTCCACGCCGGTTGCCCGGTCTGTCATCAGATCCCCGGCATTGCGGGGGCGAAGGGGCAGGTCGGTCCTCCACTTTGGCTGGGGAAGACCGGGGTGACTCGCCTGGCCGATCCACAGTATCGGGGTCAGGCGCAGACAGTCCGTGACTATATCGCGGAGTCCATCGTGTCGCCTGGAATCTATGTCGTGCCCGGATTTCCCGCGGATACGATGCCGGTCTGGTATGGACGAAAGTTGAGCGCGGCTGCGTTGGATAAGATTGTCTCGTATCTCGAAGAAGCCACGGAGCGGCAGCCGTCCGGGATTCAATAAGAGTGGCGCAGACCGGTCGTAAGTGGGCGGTGTATTGAGCGGTCGTTATCCGAGGGCGACACTGTTGCCTAGCCCGATGATCGTCAACGTTTCTTATTTCCAGCCTGGCCCATTTGCCCTTGAATTTGAAACGCTTTCTCGTCCCGCGCGCTCTTGTCTAAAAGGGCAGCCACCGCATCGTCACCTTTCAGCCCTGCCAGTTTGATCTTGAGCCGGAGATTATTGGCGCTGTCAGCGTTGATCAGGGCTTGCTCAATGCTGATCTTCCCTGCCGTATAGAGCTGCAACAGGACGTGGTCGAACGTCTGACACCCTTCATCAATTCCCTGCTCCATCGCTTCTTTCAACGTATCGATTTCCGAGCGTTTGATCAGGTCCTTGATGCGAGGCGTATCGAGCATAATTTCGAGCGCCGGGACCCGGCGTCCGTCGAGGGAAGGGATCAGACGTTGAGAGATAATGGCCCGCAGGTTCAATGACAGCTGCAGATAGATTTGTGCGTGCCGTTCCACCGGGAAGAAATTCATGATGCGCTCAATGGACTGATTGGCGTTGTTCGAGTGCAAGGTGCCGAGACAGAGGTGTCCGGTTTCGGCGAAGGTGATCGCGGCTTCCATGGTCTCCGTATCCCGGATTTCGCCGATGAGAATGACGTCCGGATC
>JACQHN010000167.1 GCA_016199015.1 Nitrospira defluvii | reverse complement strand
GATCGGCGTCGCCATCGCGAGAGAACTCCGACGTCGGCATGGCGTCAAGGTGGTTGTGCTGGAAAAAGAAGCCACGGCCGGCCAGCATGCGAGCGGTCGCAACAGCGGCGTGCTGCATGCGGGCGTTTATTATCAGGCCGGGACGCTCAAGGCCAAGTTGTGTGTGGAGGGAAACCGACGCATGCGGGCCTATTGTCAGGAGAAGGCCATCCCACTCAACGACCATGGCAAGGTGATTGTCGCGCGGACGGAAGCCGAGTTGCCGGCGTTGCGCGAGTTGCACGCACGATCCCAGGCCAATGGAGTGCGTGTGAGCCTGCTCGATCAGCAGGCGTTGAAAGAGGTCGAACCTTGTGCCAAGACGGTGCAACAGGCGTTGTATGTGAAGGACACGGCGGTGGTGAATCCTCAACGCGTGATGGCTGCGATGGTGGCGGATGCCGAGCGCGCGGGGGTGCAGTTTCGGTTCGGCTGTGCATGGCAAGGGCGTGAGGGGGAGACGACGGCGCATACAACCCAAGATCTTGTGACCTACGGACATTTCGTGAATTGCGGCGGACTCTTTGCCGATCGTCTTGCACATGCCTACGGGGTTGGGCAGCACTTCAGGATTTTGCCCTTTCGCGGTCAGTTTTTCCGGCTGCGCCCAGAATCCAAACTGCAGGTCCGGGGCAACATCTATCCGGTGCCGGATCTGCGAAATCCGTTTCTGGGGGTGCACTTTACGCGGAGGCCGGAAGGCGAGGTCACGATCGGACCTTCGGCGCTCCCGCTGCTGGGGCGTGAGCAGTACCGAGGCATGGCCGGCGCGACATTCAGCGATAGTCTGGCCATGCTGGCCTATTTGGTGCGACTCTTCGGTCGCAATCGAGATCATTTTCGCTCGATTGCCTGGACGGAGATGGCCAAACTCACGCGAACAGGTTTTTCCCGCGAAGCGGAGGATTTGGGGGTGGGATTTGAGAAGGCGGATCTGCTGCCCGGTAAAGAGCCCGGCATTCGCGCACAATTGATCGATACGAGAACGGCGGATCTGTTGAGCGATTTTGTCATTGAGCCGGGGCCGCGTTCCACCCACGTGTTGAATGCCGTCTCACCCGCCTTTACCGGATCTCTCCCGTTTGCGGAGCATGTCGTCGACACGATGAAAGTTGAGTAGAGTCCTGGTGGACGTCATGATCGAATTTTCTGGTCTGAAGGTGGGACGAAACGTTACGATCCAATTGATTGATGGTCGGTCTTACGTACCGCGTGGTAGAAGAAGTGCTCGTGTGATCCGGTTATCTTGTTACCTTGGGGGTGATAGATGAAGGGTGTCGTGCTCGCCGGAGGTCTCGGGTCTCGATTGTTGCCGCTCACCAAAGTCACGAACAAGCATCTGCTTCCCGTCTATGACAAGCCGATGATTTACTACCCGATCCAAACGCTCGTGAACGCCGGTATCACGGAGGTCATGCTGGTGACGGGTGGCAACAGTGCCGGGGATTTTCTCAAGTTGTTAGGAAACGGCAGAGACTTTGGGTTAAAGCATTTGAGCTATACCTACCAGCAGGGGGAGGGGGGCATTGCTGATGCGCTGCGATTGGCGGAGCATTTCGCGGACCAGGGGCCGATTTGCGTCGTGCTAGGAGACAATCTGATTCAGGGTAATATCGCCAAGGCGGCTGAGGCATTCCGCGCGCAGAAGACCGGCGCCAAGATTCTGCTCAAGGAAGTGAAAGATCCCCAGCGGTTCGGTGTGCCGCATCTCGAGGGCGATCGAGTGCTGAGCATCGAAGAGAAGCCGGCGCATCCACGCTCGTCTTATGCGGTGACGGGGATCTATTTCTACGATGCCCGCGTCTTCGAGATTACCCGGACGCTCCGGCCTTCCGGGCGAGGTGAATTGGAGATTACCGACGTCAATAATGCCTATATTGGATCCGGCGCGTTGACGTGGAATGTGCTGGATGGCTGGTGGACGGATGCCGGTACGATCGAATCGTTACTCGCAGCCAACCAACTGGTGGCGCAGACCGGGGCGAACAGGATGGAATTGTAAATGCGTATTCTCGTCACGGGCGGCGCGGGCTTTATCGGTTCGCATTTGGTGCGTCGATTGATCGAGGGCGGCCGCCATGCGGTCGTCAATCTCGACGCGCTCAAGTATTCCGGCAATCTGGAGAATCTCACGGACCTGGCCGGGCATCCGCAATACACCTTCGTGCATGCCGATATCTGCGATCAACAAGTGGTACATGCGATTCTGCAGGAGCACCGGATCGAAGGCATCATCAATTGCGCGGCGGAAACCCACGTCGATCGATCGATTCTCGATCCTGGGGCGTTTGCCCGCACGGATGTGGTGGGCACGGGACTGCTGCTGGAGGAGGCGCGCCAAGCCGGTATCCGGCGTTTCCTGCAAGTCAGCACCGACGAGGTGTACGGCAGCGTTGAGCAGGGGAGTTCCAAGGAGGAAGACCGGCTGGAGCCGCGGAGTCCCTATTCGGCAAGCAAGGCCGGGGGGGATCTGCTGGTGCTGAGTTATTGGACGACTTACCGGTTTCCGGTCCTGGTGACGCGGGGCAGCAATACGTACGGGCCGAACCAATATCCCGAGAAATTCATTCCCCTGTTTGTCACGAACGCGATCGATGGGGAGCCGCTCCCGCTCTATGGCGACGGCAAGCACTGTCGGGATTGGCTTTCGGTCTACGATCATGCAGCCGGCATCGAGCATGTGTTCGACCAGGGGCAACCGGGGACCGTCTACAACGTCGGCGGCGG
>JACQHN010000175.1 GCA_016199015.1 Nitrospira defluvii | reverse complement strand
GTTGACCGACTGAGCGGCGAGCCCGCCCGCCGTCAGGCTTGTCGGAGCGGCGTCTCGGCGGTTGTAGTAGAAGTCTTCGTGAATAATGCGGGCTAGTGGCCCGCAAGCGGCACTGGAATCGGGGGCTTGGAGACGGAGAGGTGGGGATGGGCATCCCCGTTGGAGCTGTGGTTACGCAAGGTTTCGAGACGGCGTGGCACATCGTGAAAAGAGGGGATGGATTGGTACATGGCAATCGCACGATCGCGCGATCCCATTTTCTCATACAGTAATCCGAGCTCATATTGTACGAGCTGGGCGTTTCCGCCTCGACAACGTGAATCCGCAATGAGCTTTTCGAGCAATTGGATGGCCTGGTCGGACTGACCCTGCTCTTTCAAACACAGCCCCATCATCAGACAGGAATCGACGAAAAACCCCGAGTCCTTCATCGACAGGACGAACTCTTCTTTCGCTTCCTCCAACAATCCCATGTCTTTGTAGGCCATGCCCAGAGCATACCGGGTTTCTGCATCCACGCTGTCGGTGGGCGGCGCGGCAGCGGCAGGCGAAACCTGAACGGAAGCGACTTGCTGGACAGGTGACGGTGGAGCGGCTGCCGGCGGAGCCGATGTATACACGGGTTCGACGACAGACGCCGGTTGCGGAATCGGAGCGGCTGGCGCCGCCGATGGATCCCATAGCTTGAAAGGCATCTCTTCGGCCGGCTTCACAACAATCGGGATCGAAACCGGCGTGGGTGCGACCGACTCGGTCGGAACCACCATCGGCGCGGCCGCCTCCGACTGAGCGGGAGACGAGGTTACATCTGCATCGGGGTCGAACGCGGGGGCCAGCTTGCGAGCGATGGCGCTCCCTGGGGCCAGTGCTTGGACTTTCTCAAAGAGTTCAGCCGGAAGCGTGGGCATGCCTGGTTCCGGATGTTCCAACAAAATCTCCACGGCCTTGCCGAAATGCTGGGCCGCCGTGGCCGGATCTCCTTTTTCTTGATACAACTCCCCGAGCAATTCCAACATCGGCACCGATGCCGGTTCGACCTTCAGATATTCGGTGATGAGAGAGTCGGCCATCGTATAGTCTTGTGCGCGAAGCGCTCCCCCGGCCAAGAATCGATATTCCCCGAGGGCCACCTGAAGATTGCCCTGGAGCAGATGCAACCGCGCGAGGAGCTGGCAGATCTCAGGGTTCCCCGGCTCTCGGCTTAAGAGTTGCGTGAGCATGGCTTCGGCGCCCGCATATTGCCCTTCTTCGATCCGGCGGGTGGCTTCGGCCATCAGATCGCTGCCCTCACCCGCCTTGGCCGTTGCCGCAGCCGGTTTGGCCGCACGGGCCACATTCACGGGTGCGCCTCCGCCAGCCTCAATCATCGCGATAATTTCTTGGGCTTCGGCGTTCAACGGGTCCAGGCGAAGCGCCGCCGCGTAGGCCTCTTTGGCTTCGTTGTAGCGTTGTGAGGCCGAGCGCTCGCGACCGAGCTGGAGGTACACCCGGATGGCTTCCTCCAACAAGTTTTCCTGGACACAGAGTTCGGCCACACGTTGCTGCGCATCCAGATTCGAGGGGTCCTGCGAGACGATCTTGCGATAGACTTCAAGGGCCTCCTTGCTCCGACCCTCCTTGAGATAGTGCTTGCCTAAGGTCAAATAATCTTGAACGGCGCTGCTCAGCAACCCCCGCTCGGCGTTCAAGTCGCCGAGGTGGCGGTAGATCTCCATCCGCGCAGGATCGACCTTGAGTATTTTTTTATAGGCTGCAATGGCCTTGAGGACGGACCCTTCGGCGCGGAATGCGGTGGCGGCCTGAAGAAAGGCGGTGACGGCGTCCCCGTTTGCATTACGCCTGAGCTGGAGATCGCCGATGGAGTTAAAAATGGTGCCGTCGGCAGGGGTGTCGATGGTCAGCTTCCGCCACTCGGCAATGGCAGCGTCGTACTGGCCTTTGGAGGCGAACAACTGCGCGTTCTGAAGCACTGTTCGACGGTCGACAGCCAAGAAGACTCCTCACCCCGACGTTGAGAGTCAACGCTAACAGTCTGCCTATTCTTTGTCAAACAAATGGGGAAAAGACAGACGTCGCAAACGCGGCATCCAGAGCGGGGTTCAGCGAGGAGAGGCCCGCGGCCCTTCCCTGCGACAGAGGGGCCGCGGATCTGATTGGCTCAGCCGTTTATGAAGCCGGTGCAAGATCCTTCAAGACGTTCGCTGCTTGAGGACCTTTGGCTCCTTGCACGATGTCGAACTCGACGTTCTCCCCCTCTTTCAACGTCTTGAATCCGTCGCCCTGAAGAGCGGAATAGTGCACGAACACATCGTCCCCGCCATCAAGCCGAATAAACCCGAACCCCTTACGATCATTGAACCATTTCACTGTCCCTTTAGTCTTCACACGGTCCTCCTTTCCTTAACGCACAACTATATTGAGCGCGTCAGCTCGTCTGCTGAATCGCATGGAATGATGGCGATAAAAGGAGAAATAAGAGCGCAAGCTCGGCGGCTTTTGCGGGGAGTTCAGACAATATTCAACCCGACCCATCTTGACCTGCTGAAAAGTGCGGAGCGATGTACCATGGGGTGAAAATCTTGTCAAGCGGATAGTTTACGAATCTGTCATCTCATCTGTTTACAAGCCCCGCAGACTCTTCTATAGTGCGGTAACTGAAGACTTCGATGTAGGACAACGACCGCCCTCGTGCTGCACACCATCCTCGATCGCTATATTTTCCGCGAGCTCCTCTCCCCGTTTTGCATCAGCTTGGCTGCGCTCTGTTTCGTGATGCTCACCAAAGAGCTCCTGCGGCTGGTGGAACTCCTGGTAACGAAGGGGATCGGCTTTCTGTCGGTCTTGAAAGTGTTCGCCCACTTGCTCCCCTCGTTTCTGGTCCTCACCTTGCCCATCGCGGGCATCATTGCCTCCATTACGGCCTTCGGCCGGTTGTCTCTCGACAAAGAACTCGTGGCGATGCGCGCCGCCGGATTCAGCCTGTTACGGCTCTCCCATTCGGTCTTTCTCTTTGCCGCGCTGGTCTGCGGCCTGACCATGGTCATGGCGCAGTGGGGACAGCCCTGGAGCAATGTGAATCTCAAGAAAGTGGCGCTCAACCTCTTACGCGACGAACTCGTCCTGGAGCTCGATCGCGGGGTGTTCAACGAGGCCATTCCCAAAATGGTGATCTATGTGCCGGATGCCCAGCAGGGACAAGACACCAAAGGCATTTTCGTGGCCGATGAGCGAAATCCTGATGATCCGCGCATCATCGTCGCGCAGCAGTACCAGGTCATGACCGATCCCGCCAGCAGCCAGGTGGCACTGCGGCTCATGAACGGCGTGATCCATAGCCGGCCCCAAAACGTCGAGGAATATCAGAAGATTTCTTTTACTGCCTACGATCTCAAACTCAGTGTCAGCGCGAGCCTCTACGGCGCCGAGGAACGCACGCCGATGGAAGTCATTCGAGCTAAACTGGACAGTTCCGGATGGACGGATACCAACGCGCTGCGGCGGTTGATGGAATACTACAAAGATCTGGCCTTTCCAGCAGCCTCCCTGGTGTTCTGCATCTTGGGCGTACCGGTCGGCATCGTCTCGAAACGATCGGGTAGCATCGGTGGATTTGCCGTCGGGGTGATCGTGGTGATCGTGTACTATGTCCTCAATGTCGCTTGCGAGTTTCTGGTCACCACGCTGTGGATTTCCCCGTTCGCCGGCGCCTGGTTGCCCAACGTGATTTTCGCGCTCGTCACCATCTTCTGGTTTTATCGCGTGAGCCGGCAGTAGCCCTATGAGCATTCTCTTTCGATACATGCTGCGTGAATACGTGAAGATCTTCGGCATGTGCTTCTCGGGGCTCATGACGATCTATCTCGTCATTGATTTCTTTGAGAAGGTCCGCCGATTTCTGCGTTACGACGCCCGTGTGCTCGACGTCCTGACCTACTTCGTGCTCAAGATGCCGGCTATTTCCTATCAGATCGCGCCGCTGGCGGTCTTGATGGCGACCTTGCTCACCATCGGCCTCTTGTCGCGCAGCCATGAAATCACGGCCATGCGCAGCTGCGGCATCAGTCTGTATTGGATTACCTCCCCGTTTTTGTTTTTTGGCACGGTGCTGGCGATGATCTTGTTTCTGTTCAGCTCAACGGTCATTCCTCTCGCACTCGCGCGCGCGGAACAGATCAAGACCACCCAGATCGAAAAACGAGCGGTCCCGGTCTCACTGAAAGCCGCGCAGCCCTGGGTGAGCCTCGGCGGCCAGACGCTGATGAACATCGACAGTATCGAACCAGGGGGCGCCGTGTTGCGAAAGGTGCGGCTCTACCGCCTGAGCCCCACGTTTGAATTGCAACAGATCGCGGAGGCACAGCGGGCAGTCTACTCCCCGCAAGGCTGGGTCTTGGAAGACGGTATCAGACGATCCTTTCGGCCGGATGGCGTCGTGTCGGTGAGCACCTTTCAGACAGAACCCTTGCCCCTGGCGCAAATTCCCGATGACTTTACCACCTGGCTGGAGTTGGACTCGGAAACGATGACGCTCAGGGATATTCGTGCCTATGTCGACCGTCTCCAGTTGAATGGCACCCTCTTGCCGCGCCTACTGACGGATTATTATGGGCGTATCGCCTTTCCTTGCGTAACCTTCATTATGGTGGTGGTCGGCATTGCGTTGAGCCTTCGCCGCACCGGGGTGCGCGGCAGCGGCATGGCGATGGGTATCGGTCAGGCGATGGCGGTGGGATTTTTCTACTGGTCGACCCATTCCGTCGCGATCGCACTGGGCCGCGGCGGCGCGCTCTCACCGATGCTGGCGGGATGGATGGCCAATCTGGTGTTTCTGACCTTCGGCTGTTATCTATTACTCAAGGTGCGCTACTAGCAGGATGCTGAAAAAGTCCGCCAGCCGCGTTCGGCTGGCCGACAAATGTTCAATTCACAATGTTAAATGTTCAATTGAAGATTGAGAACTGAGCATTGAACATTGGCACTGCGCGCCGGCAGATCTCGAGCGCATGAAATGCTTCCGTCATTGACTGTGGCGCCACCTTCCGGTAAGTAGACAGGCCGCGCGAGCAACACAGGGAGGCAACGAACGGTTCTTATGCCGACACGAGTCGTCATCACAGGTCTTGGAGTGGTCTCACCCATCGGCATCGGTGTGCCCCAGTTCTGGAAGGCGGCGCTGGAAGGTCGGTCCGGCATCTCGGCCATTACGTCCTTCGACCCTTTCCCGCTGGAAGGCTACCGCTCACGCGTCGCCGGAAGAATTTTAGAGTTCTCCCCCAACCAATATCTGCCGGCCGGCCAAGGTGACCGAGTGGACCGTTACGCCCAATTTGCCCTCGTGGCCGCCAAGGAAGCCCTCGCCGATGCGGAGTTTCGCATGGAGCGAGAAGAGCCCCATCGCGTCGGGGTGATCGTCGGCGCCGGAATGGGCGGCATGGTCATGGGCGAGCGAGAAATTACCCAACTGTACGAGCACAAACGACCGCACCGGGTGCATCCGAATTTTATTCCCGTGATTACCCTGAATTCTGCCTCCGGCATCGTCGCGATGGCATACGGAGCCAAGGGCCCGAACCTCACCATTTCGACGGCCTGTTCCTCCAGTGCCCATGCGCTGGGACAGGCCATGAACTACATTCGCGCCGGCACGGCGGATGCCGTGATTGTGGTCGGCGCCGATGCCAGCATTACACCCCTGGTCTTCGCCGGATTTTGCTCGCTTCGCGCCCTGTCGACGAAGTATAACGATGCGCCGGAACGAGCGTCGCGTCCCTTCGACCGAGGGCGTGATGGGTTTGTCATGGGTGAAGGCGCCGGTGCCTTGATTCTCGAATCGCTAGCCCACGCCAAAAAACGCAAGGCTCGGATGTATGCGGAAGTGGCCGGCTACGCGGCGACCAGCGAAGCCTATCACATGGTGATCCCCCGAGAAGATGGCGTGGAGGTGGCCACCACGATGCGCATGGCCTTGAAGGATGCGGGCATCCCCCCTGCGCAAGTCGACTATATCAACGCCCATGCCACTTCGACGACGGTGGGCGATGCGGTCGAGGTCAAAGCCATTCGCCTGTTGTTCAAGTCGCGAGCCGACAAAATCGCCGTGAGCGCAACCAAGTCGCTTGTGGGCCATACGCTGGGAGCGGCCGGATCTCTCGCAGGCATCGTATCGGCTTTGACGCTCGACAGTGGGCAGATCCACCCGACGCTCAACTTAGACGATCCGGATCCGGCTTGCGCCCTTGCGGGACTTTCCACGCACACGCAGACCCGAAAGGCCAAAGTGGCGCTGGTGAATGCCTTTGGATTCGGCAGCAACAATGCGGCGGTCGTCTTAAAAAAAATAACGACCTGACCCGCGTCAGGCAACCGCGTTCGTACATGCGACGCGCGGCGCTGAGGAGCGAAGGAAATTGGTTATGGCCAAGACGACAGAGGTCTCCGACAAGATCATTCAGGCGTTGGCGGACTACCTAAAACGAGACGCGGCATCGATCCATACGACCCATCACCTGCGTGAAGATCTTGGGCTGGATTCAATGGCGGTGATCGAAATGTTGTATCGGATCGAAGAGGTGTTCAATCTGCAGATCCCCGACCAGGATTTGGTCGGCCTGACCACGGTCGGACAGGTGATTGCCTACGTGCAAGGCCGGGTGGCCCCTCCCCCAGCATCTGCAAAAAAACCCACGGCCAAGCGCTCGACCAAAGGCAAGAAGGCTTAAGAGGATGACGACCGCACCCAGGCGCGACCCGCTGACGCTCCGGCAGCTCCACGAATTTGTGGGTGGAGAGCTGATTGGTTCGCCGGACGCCACGGTCATCGGCATCGCGAGTCTGGAGCAGGCCGGACCGGGAGACCTCGCCTTCCTGGCTTCAGAGCGTAGCCTGAAAACCCTACAGAGCGCGTCCGTCGGAGCCCTGCTCGTCGGAAGGCGCCTGCCCGATTTCACCTCGCCCCAACTGGTGGTGGACAATCCCGCCTATGCCTTTGCGCGCGCCACCCAACAGTTTTTTGTACGGCCTGCTCGCATGCGCGGTATCGCCCCGGAGGTCATCCGCGGCGAGGGTGTGACCATCGGGTCTGATGTTTCCGTTTGGCCTGGCGTGACACTGGGAGACCGCGTCTCGATTGGAGCGCGGGTGACGCTCTATCCGGGCGTGTTCATCGGTGACGACAGCGTCATCGGCGACGATGCCCTTCTCTACCCGAATGTGGTGGTGCGTGAAGGCTGCCGCCTCGGCGCGCGCGTGATCGTGCATAGTGGGACGGTCATCGGCAGCGACGG
>JACQHN010000154.1 GCA_016199015.1 Nitrospira defluvii | reverse complement strand
CAGCATCCCAGCACGCACGGAGTACTCAAGGTCATTCTCGAGCTGGAGGGAGAACGGCTGGTCAAGTCGACGCCGGTGATGGGCTTTCTCCATCGCGGCGTGGAAAAGCTCGCTGAGGAAGGGACCTACCATCAGTTCATTCCGCACACCGACCGTCTCGACTACGTGTGCGCGATGTACAACAACTTTGCCTATTGTCGCGCCGTCGAAAAATTGATGAACATCACGGTACCGGATCGCGCCGAGTACCTGCGCACCATCGTCGCAGAAATCCAGCGCATTATCGGTCACCAATTCTGGCTCGGCACACAAGCGCTCGATATCGGTGCGATGACCGTCTTTTTTTATTGCTTCCGGGATCGCGAAATTTTGCTGGATTGGTTCGATGAACTCTGCGGCGCCCGCCTGACGACCAGCTGGTATCGCATCGGCGGTGTCGAGCGAGACTTCACGCCGTCTCTGTTCGCCAAACTTAAGCAGTTCCTGGATTACTTTCCGCCCAAGATCGATGAATACGTGATCTTCCTGGAGAAGAACCGTATCTGGCTCGCGCGAACGAAGGGCGTGGCGGTCATTTCGGCAGAGGATGCCTTGAGTTTTGGGTTAAGCGGACCGACTCTCCGTGGATCGGGCGTCGATTACGATCTTCGCAAATACGAACCCTACTCAGCCTACCCGAAATGTGAGTTCAGTGTCCCGGTCGGGAAGAACGGTGATACCTACGATCGGTATTGGATTCGTGTGCAAGAATTGTATGAAAGCGTCAAGATCATCCGCCAATGTCTAGAGCAAATCCAGGACGGGCCCATCATGGCGGACGTACCCAGCGTGACCCTTCCCCCAAAGGAACGGGTATTCACCAACCTGGAAGCCATGATTCAGCAGTTTAAATTGTTCTCTCAAGGATTCAACGCCCCGCCGGGAGAAATCTATTGCGGGACAGAGGCACACAAAGGTGAGTTGGGTTTCTATATCGTCAGCACGGGCGGCGGGAAGCCGTACCGACTGAAAATCCGGGCGCCCTCGTTTATCCATATGGGGGCGTTCGATCATATGTCGAAAGGCTACATGATCGCAGACGCCGTGACGATCTTCGGCACCTACGATATCGTCATGGGGGAATGCGATCGGTGAAATATATTGTGAATGCTGGATGATGAATCATGAATGAAGGAACGACTCCTCCATTCAACATTCATCATTCCTAATTCAGCATTGAGGACTTATGGGCTTGAAACCAGCGACCAATCCAGACGTCGAAGCCGCCACGATTGAACTGTCCATCGATGGACAAACGGTTGCGGCAAAGGACGGCGTCTCGCTCTACGATGTGATCGCCAGCACCGGCAAGATCATTCCCGCCATGTGCTACCACTATACGTTCGATCCGTTCGGGTCCTGCGGCATGTGCCTGGTCATGCAGGAAGGCAAAAAGGCACCGGTCCGGTCCTGCACCGCCAAGGCCGCAGCCGGCATGGTTGTCCGCACGGAAGGCGACGATCTGTTTGCGGCTCGGAAAAAAGCCGTCGAAAAGCACCTCTCCGTCCATCCGCTGGACTGTCCCGTCTGCGACGCTGACGGACATTGCGAGCTGCAGGACATGGCCTTTCAGCATGGCGTGACGAACCTCGCCAATGCCAAACAAAAGTTCATCCCCGAAGACACGCGCAGCCTGGTGCTCGACTTCAACATGAATCGCTGCATCGCCTGTGCCGAATGCATCAACGTCTGCAAAGACGTCTTGATGATCGACGCGCTGCAATTCATGAAAAAAGGCGGCTTCAACCAAGTCGTGCCCAAGGGCGATCAGCCACTTGCTTGCGAATTTTGTGGTGATTGCCTGGCCGTGTGTCCCGTCGGCGCCATCACGAACAAATACTCCAAGTATCTCTACAAGCCCTGGCAGATGAAGAAAACCACCACCACATGTAACTATTGTGGCGATGGCTGCCAAATGCATCTCGAGACCAAAGACACGGAAGTCGTTCGAGTCACTTCACCGCTGTCCTGGAAGAATAAATGGGGTGACCGGGCGGAAACCAGCAAAGGCCACGGCGGGATCTGCGTCCGCGGACGATTCGGGTTTCAATACATCGACGGTGAACAACGATTGCGGCAACCGCTCGTGCGCCAAGGCGGCGCGCTGATGGAAACGCCATGGCTCGACACCATGCAGAGCGTGATCGATCGGCTGTCCGACATCCACCGCAAGCACGGGCCGGAATCGATTGCCGGGCTCATCACCGCGCGTTGCACAAACGAGGAACTGTATCTGTTCCAAAAACTCATGCGCGCCGGGTTCCGAACCAACCAACTCGACAGCAGCGCCCGCTACGGCCATCTCAATTATGTGCACGCCGTGCGCCATGCCGTCGGCATCGGACGGCCGCTCAATGACTGGGAAGATCTGACCACAGCCAAAGCCGTGCTCGTGATCGGCTCCAATATTACAGAAACCAATCCCTTGACCTCCGTCCGCATCAAGGAAGCGATCCGCGTCTACAGCGCACAGGTCATCGTCGTGGATTCGGCCAATACCAACATCGCGAAGCTCGCCTCGCACCCGCTCCTGGTGAAACCGGGCACCGAAGCGCTGCTGATCGACGGGCTCGTCAAATCGGTGATCGAACAGGATCTCATCGACGAGACCAGCACAGCACGACATCCGCAGGCATTCGCAGCGCTGAAGCAGGCGCTGGACCAGGTGTCACTGAGCCAGGTGTCCGCGCAGACCGGCATTCCAGCGGAGCAGATTCGAGAAGTGGCGGCCATTTTCGCGGAGGCCCCACGCGCAATCGCGCTGTGCGCGGAAGGCATCGTCCGTCGGCCGAACGGCTACCAAAATGTTCTGAAGCTCATCGACCTCGCCTGGGTGACCGGCAAACTGGGCCAACCAGGATGTGGCGTGACGACGGTGACCGAGGAAATCAATGAACAGGGTGCAGTCGACATGGGCGTCGCGCCAGAGTTCTTGCCGGGACAGGCACGCTTCGACGACCCCAGTGCACGAGAGCGATTCGGCAAGGCTTGGGACGTGACCCTTCCGGCCGGCGACAGCGGCGCTAATCTCCTGGAAATTCTGGCCCGCATTCGGAATGGCCAGATCAAGGCCCTCTATGTGATCGGAGAAAATCCGTTGGCGACGTTGCCCGCCTCCTTGGATGTGAAGGGGACGCTTGAAAAATTGCAGCTCTTGATCGTTCAAGATCCCTTTCTCACCGAAACAGGTCAGATGGCGCATATCGTCCTCCCGGCCGCAACCTATGCTGAAAAGGACGGCACCTTCACCAATTTAGAGGGCAAAGTCCTGCGTGTGCGCCAAGCGCTTGACCAGGTTGGGGAAAGCCTGCCGGATTGGCATATCATGACCGCGTTGGCCAACGGCCTCGGGTACGAATGGCCCTACGAATCCGCGCAAGACGTGCAGAATGAAATCATGAAACTTCTCCCTGGCTACTACAATCTCGGCCAGCCCCGTCGTATCACGCCATCGGCCGACGCTTATCTGTCGAACGGCTATGCGACCGAGGTCGCAAGCCGGTATCGCAGCCCGGCGTCACTGCACTCGTCGAACGATGCCACGCGCCCCTTTACTCTGCTGATGGGGCAGGTGCTGTATCACTCTGGGAAAATGTCCACGCGGGCCTCGGGACTCATCAATATCGAGCCGAACAGTGGTCGCTTGCGGATGAACCCAGCTGACCTGCAACAACTCGGGCTCAACGAACAATCCACCATTCGCCTGACGTCCCAACAAGGCGCCGTGCAGCTCGGCGTGAAAGCGGATCCTGATGTCATGCCCGGCTCATGTTTCTTTCCGGAACACTTCAATGAACCGCCAGTAAAAGACTTGATGGCCGTGGAGGCTGACAGCGTGACGGGAGTGCCGTACTTCAAGTCAACGCGGGTGAAGATTGAAAAGGTTGGTGCGTAAGAGTAAGCTCGTCCGTCTTTTTGTTGTCGTTGAGGGTGATGAAAATGAGTGTCGGGGCGTGGACCAAAAAACTTCTGCAGGCGGCCCTGTTCTACGAAATTTGGGACGCCATGAAGGTCACCTTCAAACACATGTTCCACCGTCCCATTACCTTTCAATATCCGCGTGAACAGCGGACCATCCCAGACGGCCACCGTGGCGCCTTAGGACTGCTCCGCTACGACGATGGTCGTGAACGTTGCGTGGGTTGTGATCTCTGCGAGGCGGCATGCCCGTCCCGCTGCATCAAGGTGATCAGCCATGAAGACCCCAACCGTCCCCTCCAGCGTTATGCCACCGAGTTCTATATCGACATCACCAAGTGCGTCTTTTGCGGCTACTGCGCGGAAGCCTGCCCCGTCAATGCGCTGGCGATGACCAAGATGTATGAATACTCAACTCACGACAAGCGCACCCTCCTCTTCGACAAGAAGCGGCTCTATGAGATAGGCGAACGCCATCTTGAAGACGCCAAGAAATATCTGTATGCCCATAACCAAGAAAAAAACTCGGAGGAGAGCCGGGAGTATCGTTATTACTTTCCGCAGTCGGTTCTCAAACCCACACAGTCACAACCCAAACATTTGAGTTGAATCGTACCGTTATGGCCTTCGTGTTTTTCGCGTATTTCGCAGTGGTGAGTATTGTCGCCGGCATTCTGACCGTGTCGCTGAAGCACCCGGTGCAATGCGGTCTGGCGCTTCTGGCCCTACTGCTCCACGTATCGGGACTGTTCATCATGCTGAACGCGGAGTTCCTATGGGCCGTCCAGGTGATCGTCTACGCAGGAGCCATTTTGGTCCTGTATTTGTTCGTCCTCATGTTGTTGAACCTCAAGACAGACGACCGCTACTTCCACGCCAAGACGCCGTATCTACTGGCTCCCGCAGCTATTGGGTTGGTGTATCTGTTGTTCCTGCTGGTGCGATCGCCTTTCAGTGGCGCAAAAGGCGATGCCACCTCGGCGGCCATCCTGCAGAACGGAGATGCCCATGCCATCGGCATCAAGATGTTCAGCGAATACTTGCTGCAATTTGAAATTATCGGTGTGTTCCTAACGGGAGCCATCGTCGGCGCCATCGTCCTGGCCAAGGCTCCCAAATCGATCGAGACGAGGCGCGACGCATGATTCCCTTGTCCGCCTATGTGGCCGTGAGTGCGGTGTTATTTGCGACAGGGTTACTCGGTGTGCTGATCCGCCGCAATTTCATTATCGTGCTGATGTCCGTCGAAATCATGCTGAACGCGGCCACCATCAACCTGGTCGCCTTCTCCCATTATCTCGACTCCATGCAGGGACAGATCGTGGCACTCTTCATCATCGCCATTGCGGCGGGAGAAGCGGCCATTGGACTGGCCATCATCATTGTCGTCTTCCGCGGCAAGATTTCGACCAACGTCGATGAAATGAATCTCTTGAAGTGGTAACGTGTCCGACTCAATCGATCTGATCGTTAAACTGATTCCCCTGTTTCCGTTGATGGCCGTCCTTGTGAACGGCCTCCTCGGACACCGGTATTCCCACGACCTAGCGCACCGGTTTGCGTGGGGCTCCGTCCTGCTCTCATTCCTCTGTTCGCTGGCGGTCTTCACGGACATCCTGAGAACGGGAGCTGCCCGTGAAGTGGTCGCGTACAAGTGGATCTTCGGCGGCGATCTCACGATCAATCTTGCCTTTTTGATCGATCCCCTGACCTGCATCATGCTGCTGGTCATCACGGGGGTGGGATTTCTGATCCATGTGTATTCCGTGGGATACATGCATGGAGAATCGGGCTTCACGCGATTCTTCGTGTACATGAATCTCTTCATGGTCTCGATGTTGTTGCTCGTGATGGGCAACAACTACGTCGTCCTCTTCATCGGATGGGAAGGCGTCGGGCTTTGCTCCTATCTTCTGATCGGCTATTACTACGAGAAGGTCTCCGCCGCCAAAGCCGCCACGAAGGCCTTCGTGGTCAATCGAATCGGTGATGCCGGATTTCTCCTGGCGATCTTTCTGGTGTTCGTCAACTTCCGGACGCTCGACTACACCCAGGTCATGCAGAATGCCGCTCAACTGTCGCCTGCAATGGCTACAGCCATTGCTCTCTGCCTGTTGGTCGGCGCCGTTGGCAAATCGGCGCAACTCCCGCTCTATACCTGGCTGCCCGATGCCATGGAAGGCCCGACCCCGGTGAGCGCCCTCATTCATGCCGCCACCATGGTCACGGCCGGCGTCTATATGATTGTTCGCAATCACGCAATCTTCGATCTGTCACCTGTCGCCATGACGACCGTGGCCTGGATCGGCGGACTCACGGCGCTCTTCGCAGCGACGATCGGGCTGGTCCAAACCGACATCAAGCGTGTCCTGGCCTATTCCACGGTGAGCCAACTCGGCTATATGTTCCTGGGATGCGGCCTCGGCGCCTATACGGCTGCGGTCTTCCATCTCATGACCCACGCCTTTTTCAAGGCCTTGCTCTTTCTGTCCGCCGGCTCTGTCATCCATGCGCTGTCAGGTGAACAGGATATCCGCAAGATGGGCGCTTTGAAGTCGAAGATTCCTTGGACACACATGCTCTTTTTGATCGGCACGATTGCGATCGCAGGGATTCCTCCATTGGCGGGATTCTGGAGCAAAGATGAAATCATGGGCCATGCCTTCGTCCACCAGCATTATCTACTCTATGGCATGGCCGCGGCCGGCGCTTTCTTGACGTCGTTTTATATGTTCCGCCTGACATACCTCACATTTTATGGAACCTCGCGGCTGGATCATCACACCGCCGAGCACGTCCATGAATCCCCAATGGTGATGATCGGCCCCTTGGTGGTCTTGGCCACGCTGTCCGTCATCGGTGGCTTTCCAGGCGTCCCGCCCGAAAACGGCTGGTTCCATCATTTCCTCCATTCGGTCGCAGGTGTTGCCGGTGAGGAGCATGCCACCGCTCCAGCCTTGATACTCGGCTTGATGGGCACAGCCACCGTCATCGCACTACTGGGCTGGGGACTCGCGCATTATTTTTATAGCGGCCAGTCCACAGCAGCGGATGCGCTGGCCAACCGGATGCCCGGCGTCTATACGACCTTGCTCAACAAGTACTATGTCGATGAGCTCTACGACACCCTGTTTGTAGAACCCACCAAGCGATTAGGGCAACTCTGCGATTGGTTCGATCGAACCATCATCGACGGCCTTGTCCGTTCAATCGATCGAGGAACCGACGCCAGCTCAGCCGCCATAACCTGGACGGAAAAACACGTCGTCTACGCATTCTTGAATATTATCGGCTATGCCAACCACCAATTGGCCCGCTCATGGCGGCGGCTCCAAACCGGCATGGTGCATCAGTATGCGGCCATCATCGTGGCCGGATTATTTATTCTCGTGCATATCGTTTTCCTCATTTGGACCGGAACCGGTTCCACCGGGTATTCATCACGCTGACGCAGCGGAGTTTTTGGACACACGATGCTTGAAGAGTTCAGTTTTGGTTTCCCCATTCTCTCGTATCTGATCTTCCTTCCATTGGTAGGGGCGGCTGTCCTCTGGTTGATTGAGGATGAAGATCTCGTCAAAACAACAGCCTTGGGGATCGCCCTAGTGGAGCTCGCGCTTGCGAGCCTCGTGTTGCTGCGCTTCGTACCGGATTCCGCGGCGATGCAGTTCGCCGAGCATGCTCGGTGGATGCCGGCGCTCGGCATCGGGTACCACCTGGCCGTGGATGGCATCAGTGTGCTCTTTGTGGGCCTCACGGCCTTCCTGACCGTGCTGGTCGTCGTCTATTCCTGGGACACGGTGCGCAACCAGGTCCGCCTCTACTTCATGGCGCTCTTGGCACTGGAAACCACCACGATCGGCATCTTTGTCTCCATCGACTTGATTTTGTTCTTCGTCTTCTGGGAGCTCATGCTCATCCCCAGCTATTTCCTGATCAAGTTGTGGGGCGGCGGACCGGAACGGCATTACGCGGCGCTCAAGTATGTGCTCTACACGCTACTGGGAAGCGTCTTCATGTTGGTGGGCATCGCGTTGCTCGATATCAATTATCACCAGTGGGCCGTGACTCATCACCTCGACGAGGTCTACTCATTCGACCTGCTGCAATTGCTATCTGTCCCGATTCCACTCTCCCAGCAGATTCTGATTTTCTGGCTCATGTTCATGGGATTCGCCTTCAAGGCGCCGTTGTTCCCGTTCCACACCTGGCTCCCCGATGCCCTGGTGGAAGGACCCATCGGCATGGCCGTCATGCTGGCGGGTATGAAATTGGGCACCTATGGATTCCTTCGGTTTACCTTCCCGTTGGTTCCGGATGCCTCAAAGAGCGATGGGGTGGTCGCCATCGTGATGGTGCTGGCCCTCACAGCGATTCTCTATGGGGCCGTCGTGGCGCTGGTGCAATTGGACTTCAAACGCCTCCTCGCCTTCAGCAGCATCAGCCACCTCGGCTTTGTGGTGGTCGGACTCTTTGCCCTGAACTTTCAAGGCCTGCAGGGCAGCCTGCTGACCATGATCAACCTAGGCTTCAGCACCGCCGGCCTGTTTTTCATGGCGGGCTTCTTATCGACCAGGCAACAAAGCTCTCACTTGTCCGCCTTCGGAGGATTTGCGAAACAAGTCCCGCTCTTAGCCACCTTTCTCCTGTTGATCGGCATGGCCTCCATCGGACTACCCGGCACGAACGGATTCGTCGGAGAATTCCTGATCCTTCTGGGCGCGTTCAAAGCCAAATGGTGGTATGGAGCCGTGGCGGTCCTCGGCGTCATCTTCGGAGCCGCCTATTTTCTCTGGTACTACGAACGCGCGATGCTCGGGCCTCTGACCAAGAACGTCTCGGCTGCGATCAAGGATTTGCACATGCGGGAGATCACGATTGCGCTGTCGCTGTCGATCATGATCTTGTGGATCGGCCTGTACCCGTCGCCCTTCCTGCGAATGATGAACGGATCGATTCAGGCCCTCGTCGACCGGCTGGATCGCGCGAAAGTGGCCTCAGTAGACAGCGTCATTCACATGCCGTCGAAGTAAGAAGACCATGGCTGAATACACACTGCTCATCATTTTATTTGCCCCGTTTGCGGGCGCCTTGGCCTTGATCTTCGTCTCCAACCGGCAACTCTCGCTGGTGCGAGGCATCGCAGCCGGTTCCGCTTTCGTCTCCTTGATTGCCTCGATCTATCTCTTTTATGCCTATGATCCGCTCAAAGGCGGCTTTCAGTTTCTCCAGCGAATCGAATGGTCGCGTCAGCTGGGAATTTCGCTCCATCTGGGTGTGGACGGGATCGGCACTCCGCTGGTGCTGGCCTCGTCCATCCTGCTCTTCGCCGGCATTTTCGTCTCGTGGCACATTAAAGATCGGATAAAGGAGTTTTATATCTGGATCTTGATTCTGGCCGCCGCCACGATCGGCGTCTTCATGTCGCTGGATCTCTTCTTCCTGTATTTCTTCTATGAAATGTCGGTTATCCCCATGTATCTCCTCCTCGGCATGTGGGGCAGCCACACCAAAAAATATCTGGAGATGACGGACCCTGAAGGTCTGAAGCAGCGAGACTCGGTCGGCTTTATCTTCAATTTCGGCGCAAACAGCAAAGAATACGCGGCCATGAAGTTGGTCCTGTTTCTCTCTGCCTTTGCCGTCGCAGCCTTGATGGGCATTCTGCTGATCTATAAATTCTCAGGGCTCAACACCTTCGATATTTTGGTCCTGCGGGAACAGGCGCATTTCTCCGGTCCTCTAGCAACTGTTATCTGGCTGTTGATCTTCTTCGGATTTGCGTCGATCGCCCCGATCTGGCCGTTGCATTCCTGGTCCCCGGTCGGACATGCAGCCGCACCGGCGGCGACCAGCATGTTGCACGCCGGCGTGTTGATGAAGTTGGGACATTTCTCGATCATTCGGGTTGCTTTCGAAATTCTGCCCGAGACGACGCGTGAACTCATGCCCATCGCCGCCGTCCTCTGCATCTTCAGCATCATCTACGGGGGACTCGTCGCGTATTATGCGAAAGACACCAAATATGTGATCGGGTATTCCAGCTCCAGCCATATGGGCTATGTGTTCCTCGGCATGGCTGCACTCGACTACATCAGCCTGAGCGGAGCCGTCATCTATATGTTCGCTCACGCCATGGCCACCGGGATGTTGTTCGCCATGGCTGGCTGGGTCTACGACCAAACGCATACGCGCGACATCCCCTCGCTGGGGGGACTGTCCAATCGAATGCCGTTTATCTCCGCCGCGTTCGTCATCGGCTGCATGGCCTCGATCGGCATGCCCGGCACCGTGAACTTTATCGCCGAAGTCATGATCATCGTCGGCAGCTGGAACAAATATCCCTTCCAGGTCGTGATCGCCGTCCTGGGTATCGTGCTGACCATGGCCTATCTCTTTAAGATGATGCGCGGCCTGTTTTATGGATCCATGGCGGAGAAATACAGCCACTCACATGATGCCGTGACTCTCGTTGATCGTATGCCGCTGCTGATCATGATCACCGTCAGCATCAGTTTTGGAATTTTCCCGGGGCACCTCTACTCCGTCGTCCGATCCGGGGTTGATCCCTTGATCGCTCGTATCACTAAGGTCGTCCCGGTTGCGGAGCACCCTATGAACCTTCCACATGCCACCTCGCCAACCGTACCCACATCTGCTTCCCGTGAAGCACTTGCGAAGGTGGCCCCGCGATGACTTTTTCTCTTACCCTGTCAGTCAGCGATCTCCTGCTTCTGCTGCCAGAGCTGTTCCTCACTGCCTGGCTGTGCGTCATCCTGATCGTCGATTTTTCGTTCAAGCGGATCGTTCAGGAACAGCTCGCCTACCTGAGCATTCTTGGATTAGTGATCACGCTGGCTTGCCTGGCCTGGTTTGATGTGACCGGCATCACCGGCACCCTGTTCGGCAGGATGTTCGTTCTGGATCGGATGGCCATCTTCTTCAAAGTGATGATCCTCCTCGCCACGATCCTGGTCATTCTCTTGTCGATCGATTATGTGCACCGGTTTTCTTTCTTCCGTGGCGAATACTATTTCCTTGTCGTGATGTCGGCATTGGGCATGATGTTCATGACCTCCGCCAACGATTTGCTGTCGCTCTTCGTCACCCTGGAGTTCGCGACATTCGGCTTTTATGTCCTGGTGTCCTATCTCCGTGACGATATGGCATCCAACGAGGCCGGGCTCAAGTTCTTCATCCTGGGAGTCTTTGCGGCGGGCTTGCTCGCCTATGGCATCAGCCTGGTCTATGGCGAAACAGGCAAGCTCGTCTTCTCAGACATGACTGGCGCAGCCCCGACTACCGGCCTCGTCATCGGCTTCCTGCTCATTTTTGCCGCCTTGGGATTCAAGATTGGCGCGGTCCCATTCCATTCATGGATCCCCGATACGTATCACGGCGCACCGACGCCGGT
>JACQHN010000193.1 GCA_016199015.1 Nitrospira defluvii | reverse complement strand
TCCTTAAACAGGATGTCGACCGACTGAGCGGCGAGCCCGCCCGCATGGTCGTTGAGTATCGGCGACCATGCTTGTCGCAGCGGCGTCTCGGCGGTTGCAGTAGAAGTCCTCATGAATAATGCGGGCTCTGGCCCTCCCCTTTCCCTCGCCGTTTCGGATCGGTCCGCTCGGTTGAGGCAGGATGGGCACCAACATGGGAAAGGTCTCCGCTCGCCCCGCATTATCAAACCCATGGCAACCACCCGACCTACGCGCGAGCGACGGCAAGCCCTGCGGCCCAACAGGCGGCGATCGCCCGGAGCCACACATGTGGTCATCATCGGCGCTGGTCGCGGCGGCACCGCCTTGATGGAAATCTTCGCCAGCGATCCGTTGGTCCGGATCGTCGGCGTGGCAGACATCAGCCCCCAGGCTCCTGGCATCGGGCTCGCCAGGCGGTTGCACATCCGTGTCACGCGTAATTACCGGCAACTGCTGAAAATGGGACCGGTCGATCTGGTCATTGATGTCTCGGGGAACCCGGAGGTCGGCGAATATTTACAGGATATCCGCCGCATGGGCGTCGCGGTCATCGGTGGAGCCAGCGCCAAGTTCATGTGGCAGTTGATCGAGGCCCGCATTCGCGCCACGGCCGAGATCGAAAAGGCCTTGAACAAGTACCAGTCGCTCTATCGACTGTACGTCAAGGAAACCGGAGCGGCGGTGACGGAAGAACGGACGCGCATTGCCTGCGAGATTCATGACGGGCTGGTGCAGAGTCTCGCCGGCGTCAACTTCAAGCTAGAACTCTCCCAAGAGCTGATCCGCAAGAATCCTAAGGCCAGTCTGGCGACGATCCGCGAATCGAAGGCCCAGCTGAAATTGGCCATCCAGGAGGCCAGGCAAGTCATCTTCAACCTGCGCCCACTCCACTATGACAAGATGGAGTTGATCCCCGCGCTGACGAACTATCTCAGGTCCTACGAAACCCAATATCATATCAAGACGGCGTTTTCCGTCACCGGGGACGAGGCGATTCTCTTCCCCCGCACCAAAATATTTCTTTTTCGGATCGTCCAAGAGGCACTGAGCAACGTGCAGAAGCACGCCAAAGCCGGTCGAGTGTCGGTCCAACTCGACATTCGAGTGGACCTGCTGCAGGTGACCATTACCGACAACGGGATCGGGTTCGACATGGACACCGTCCTCCGCGACCCTGAAAAGTGGGATCACTTCGGCATTCGGGGCATCCTTGAACGTGCACGACTGGTCGGGGGAGAAGCCACGATCGATTCCAAGAAGGGGCGCGGCACGCGAATCGTGTTGCGAATCCCACTAGCCGACAAGGAGACGATTCGCCATGGAAAAAATTAAGGTCCTGATAGCCGATGATCACCGCGTCGTTCGCGAGGGCCTCGCCGCCATCCTTAAGACGAAAGAAGACATCAACGTGGTCGGCGAAGCCCAAGACGGTGTGGAGGCCGTCGAGAAAACCAGAACTCTCATGCCGGATGTGGTTCTGATGGATGTCAGCATGCCGCGCATGGGCGGCGTCGAAGCCACACGGCAGATCAAGCGGGAATTCCCCCACATGGGCATTGTGGCCTTGACGATGTATGAAGAGCAGCAGTACATCTTCGATCTCGTCCGAGCCGGCGCCACGGGGTACCTGCTCAAAGATTCGGAGTCGTCCCAAATCGTGGCCGCCATTCGGGCAATTTACCGGGGTGAATCTCTCATTCATCCGTCGGTGGCCAGCAAGATTCTGGCCGAGTTTTCCCTCATGTCACAAAAAAAGGGGAAGAAGCCGAGTTGGGTCGAACACGATCTCACGGAACGTGAACTTACGGTGTTGCGATTAGTCGCGGACGGAAAAACCAATAAGGAGATTGCCAACAACCTGGATTTGAGTGAAAAGACCGTGAAGAACCATGTTCGCAATATCTTTCATAAACTCCAGGTATATGACCGCACCCAAGCCGCTATCCTGGCCATTCGCAAGGGGCTCATCGAATTGGAGCCCCGGCCTTAGCTGGAAGGAAGGCGCAGGCTTTTCCGGTAGAGTGAGTCCATCCAGTTGCGCGGGCCAACTAACCCATTGAAAAACCAGGCGCTTCTGCAACTCAATGCCACACCAAAAACTACAATTGTGTTAATTTAGCAACACACATTGCTAGCCGACTACAGATGACTATCATTGTTTATCAATGTGTTACGATAAATTATACGGCTGGCACAAGCATTGCTCATTTAACGACTCACATTACGGAGGAGGCACTGTGCGGTTTCAGCAAACGATCGGTTCTTCAGTTTCTTGCTCAGGCGTCGGGCTCCACTCAGGCCAACCGGTCACGCTGACTCTCCGTCCAGCTGCCTCTAATACAGGCATTGTCTTCGTGTATCGCAATGGATCCGAAGAGACACTTCTTCCTGCTGCGGTATCCAATAAAGTTCCGACGGAACTCTGTACGGCCATCAGCGTGAATGGCCATCAGGTCAAGACGATCGAGCACCTCCTGGCGGCCTTAGTCGGCATGGAAGTCGATAATGTGTATGCAGAAGTCGACGCAGGAGAAGTCCCCGTTCTAGATGGAAGTGCCAGCCCTTTCGTGCGCCTGATTCGAACGGCCGGGGTGATTTCACAAACCCGTCGGCAATCCTATGTGAAAATCACGCAACCCATTGAAGTCGTGGATGGGGCTCGTCGCGTTAGGATCGAACCGTCCTCAACGCCTAGGATCACCTACTCCATTCACTATGATCATCCCTTGATCAAAACCCAGTCCTACACGCACACGTGTTCTGCCTCGGCATTTGAACAAGAAATCGCGACCGCTCGGACTTTTGGATTTTTGCACGAAGTCGAGGCCTTGTGGTCAAGGGGACTTGGAAAAGGTGGGACGCTGGATAACACGGTGGTCTTGTCTGAAGAAGGCGTCGTCAATCAATCCGGCCTTCGCTTCCCCAACGAAATTGTCCGGCACAAGGTACTGGACTTGATTGGTGATATTGCCCTTCTCGGCTTTCCTTTCATCGGCCACATTGTAGCCGAACGCTCTGGTCACGCCATGCACACACGACTTGTCGAGCAAATCCTCTCCCAACGCGACAAATGGGTGCTTATCACTTCGGAACATTCAGCTCCTGCACAGGAAGCCCGCCCATCCCTCGGACTACTTCGTCCGGCTCCATCTCTCGCTATCTAAGCTACCCCTCGCTCAGCTCGTTCACACAGAAAAGGCTGGCATTCGTCATGACCACACGTGGCTATGCCATGTCATGGACTTATGGGCACAAAAAAACGCCGGAGGTAAGTGGCCTTACCCCCGGCGTGTAAATCCTGGTGGGACTTACTTCTTCTTTG
The DNA here is from genome assembly GCA_016199015.1 of Nitrospira defluvii. Taxonomy (GTDB): domain Bacteria; phylum Nitrospirota; class Nitrospiria; order Nitrospirales; family Nitrospiraceae; genus Nitrospira_A; species Nitrospira_A defluvii_B. The sequence goes on along the minus strand of JACQHN010000193.1, from coordinate 6,590 downwards.
CGGTCTTCTTCGCTGGTTTCTTCGCTGCCTTCTTCGTTGCCAAGACTCTCACCTCCCTTCACACATTTAAAGTTGACGTGAACTTCTCCCGCCCTCTACACGACCGCTGTCAATTCCTGGGTCATGACAGCAAACGTATTCGGGCCGACCTTCTGGAAACGCTTATCCCGCTTCAATGAAGTCGCCACAGACGTCAATGGCGTCTTCCCTTTGATCTGCAAGCCGCCCTCTAATAGACGCTGCAATAACTCTTTTGCATGCATCGGACGACTGGCTTCCCGAAGAATCTGATACGCGGCCTCAGGAACACTCTTCCCCACATACTTGCTTTTCCCAAGCAAAATTTCGCGCGACTGATCCGTGACATCCGTCACAGGAAGTGGACGGATACCTTTTTCATCGGTGATAATTTGGCTGGAGAGACTCGCCAACTTGGCCTTATCCGCCTCGACTCGATAGAGCGTTTCAGCCAGTTCCAAATACTTCCTGATCATGGCGATCTCGTCATCGAGCCGCCGCCGCTTTTTCTCAAGCTCTTGATAGCGATTCCGGTAAGCACTGATCCGCTGTTCAAGGCCGACCAGAATGTCAGTCAGTTCTTCCACAAGCAAGTCCTTTACAAAGCATACTTGCTTTATAGCAAGTCAATCCTTTTCTGTCAAGTCACTGATGATTACTATTTGATCGCATTCGATGCATGCATAAGTCGAATGCATTCAATGTCATACCAAGCCTTGCCATACAAGAACAAGCTCCAGTCATATCTTTAAATATCAATGTGTTATGGTGCGTTGCCGAGTTTCCAACGAGGTTTTTGGCGTACCAGCTAGGAAATCGTGGTAGGATTCTGAGCCAATACCCATTATGAATTCCCCATCCTTTTCAGAACGTTCGATATTACTCGAGACTGCAATCCGAGCCGCACAGGCGGCAGGAACGGTGCTCACCGAACATGCACGATCCGGCTTTCGGATCGAATATAAGGCCGCCATCAACCTCGTGACAGATGCGGATCGACGTGCCGAGGACCGTATTGTCCAAACGATTCTCGCCGCACATCCTTCGCACCGCATTCTTGCTGAAGAGCGGGGACAGAGCGGAAGTACCGATTCGCGGTACCAATGGATTGTCGATCCCCTCGACGGCACGACCAACTTCGCCCACGGATTCCCGTTCTACTCGGTCTCGATCGGGCTGGAGTATGACGGTGAGTGCATCTTGGGCGTCGTGCTGGACCCCGTGCGCGACGAATTGTTCACCGCTGCGAGAGGGCAGGGCGCCTACATGAACGGCGAGCCCATACACGTCTCAGGCATTGAAACCCTCGACAAGTCTTTGCTGGTGACCGGCTTTGCGTACAACATTCGCGAGACGCCCAACAATAACCTCGATCACTTTGCTCGCATATCCCTACGCGCCCAGGCCGTGCGACGCACTGGTTCAGCCGCGCTGGACCTTTGCTATGTCGCTGCCGGCCGGTTTGACGGCTATTGGGAAGTCATTCTCAGCCCTTGGGACATGGCAGGGGGAATTGTGATTCTCCGAGAGGCAGGCGGACTTGTCTCGGGATTTACGAAGGGCACGTTCTCCCTCTACAGGCAGGAACTCGTCGCCACGAACGGACTTATTCACGATCAGTTACTGGACGCCATCCACCAACGCCCCGACCATCGCTGACATTCCTCGTGCCACATCGGGTGCCTGCACCCTTCACCGCGAACTGGCCCGGATCAACAGGTCCTCCCGCTCCGATGTACAGCGCTGCAATCGATGCGGTATCATGCCGATCTCACATGCAAGATTGAAGGAGTATCCTTACCATGGCAACGCAAGTTCCCCCACAGAAACCTGGCGCATCACCATCAAAAACTCAGGATGTCTGGGATGTCGAACTGTTACACGTCCATGTCTCGCGCAAAGGACAACTCGTGAATGCCGAATGGGCCATTCACCCTCAGATCAAGGCGGACCTCAGTGCGGAAGAATGGAAAGAGCTCGGCGAGTTGATGAACAAAGTCACCACCATCGTGGGACACCGGTTTTCAGAGGATCTCGGCCAGACTGATCCGGCCCCTCAAGGAAACGCCTAATACCAGCCAGGTGCATTGCTGCCCATCACGGCGTGCGGGCTTCCCTCTGGTACGCTCCGCATGCCTACGTATCCTGCGAGGTTATCCATGGACTGTTATTACCATTCGAAGGATCTCGGGAAATTTGGAGATATGGGGAAGGGCAATCCGGCCTTGTGGGAAAAGTTCATGAGCTACTACAGCGCCGTGTTTGCGGAAGGCGCGTTGACCGAACGCGAAAAGGCCCTCATCGCGCTCGGAGTCGCACATGCCGTTCAATGCCCCTACTGCATCGATGCCTACACACAGGCCTGTCTTGAAAAGGGATCGAACACCGAAGAGATGACCGAAGCCGTGCATGTCGCCTGTGCCATTCGCGGCGGCGCCTCACTCGTGCATGGCGTGCAGATGAGAAACGTCGCTGAAAAGCTGTCGATGTAGGTGAGCAGAACGCAGATCGAACGACTACCAGACCGTGCTCAGCAGTAGGGATGCTCTGGAATGGCCAGGGTAAAGTATTTCCCTCGCTCTTCGTAGAGGATTCGTTTCGTCGTCAATCGCGCGAGCGATTCCTGCAACACAGTCTCCGAAACTTCGCCTGTGCCAGGATGTTCCCGCATTGCGCTCCGCAATTGCTCCAGCGACTTGGGCGATTCATTACACACATCGATAACCAACGAGGCGGGCCAATCGAACCGTTCCCGCGTCGGAGCCGACGCCGTACGCCCGTCATACACCGTGACATAGTCGAATGCTTTCGAGTAGTACAGGAACGGCTTGTCCGACGAGGCCGCCCGTCGCTGCCATTCTTGCACGGTCTCAACCAACTCCTGATAGACGTGGGGATCCACCGGCCACTGATCCAGCTCATACTCGAAGTCGTAGGCAATTTTTGTGAGATCAACCTGCCGCGCATCGTACACGTAGGGATAGGGCATCCCCGGGCCCGTGATCCGAATGCCGTACTCATGCGGGCGCGTATAGTAGGGACTGAACCGTTCCAGCCAGAACTTTCCGGCCCCTTCGGGCGGCTGCAGATGAAAGAGTGAGGGAAGCAGATCGATCTGGCGGCGATAGTCATCATTGGTCTCGCCGGGAAAGCCCAGAAGAATATTCCAGGACACAGCCACGTGGTAGTAAAAGCACCACTTCAAGCACACCAGGTTTTGCATCGGAGTCACGCCCTTGTCCATCGCGCGCAATTGCGGTTGACTGAGGCTCTCCAGGCCCGGCTGCATGCATTTCACCCCGCCGGTGGCAAGCAGGCGTATCTGGTGCTTCTGTAAATTACTCTTGGTTTCGATGAACACATCGAGATCGCGGCGGTCCTGCGCAAAGGCGCCGAACAGATGTTCGACATATTTCATGTCGATGATGTTGTCGACCAGACGGAATCGCGTCGTATCATAGCGGCTCGATAAATACGCCATCTCACGCGCCACTTGTTCGGACGATTTCGCCCGGAACTTCATGCTCTGCGCATTCAGGCCGCAAAACGTACAATGATGCTTCTCGCCCCACCAACAACCGCGCGATCCTTCGTACAAAAGAATGCGATCCAAGCCGTGCGACGCCCCAGTTCCCAGCTCGGCCAACAAGTGATAGTAGTCGTCATAGTCCGGCGGCCCGGTTTGGGAAAATTCCGTGAAGAGGGCCGGATTCGGCTCAAACCCGATCTTGCCGTCCTGTCGGTACGTCACACCTTTGGGGCAGGCCTCGGTCGATTCACTCAACACATGGGCCACCAACGCGGGAAAGGTGACTTCGCCTTCGCCGACGACCACATGGTCGATGAACGGAAACGCACGACAATACTCCAACCCCATCTCGCCGTCGAAGTTGGCGCCGCCGAAAACAATCCTCACGTCCGGATACAGATCTTTGATGAGCTTCGCCATCGTCAGGCTGGCCACATTTTGATCGAAGGTTGAAGTAAACCCGACGATCTTATACTGGCCCCAATCGATCGCCGTCATCGCGCCAGTCAGGAACTGTGGCGCAGTCCGTGTGGCCATGTCCTCGAAAAACGAGACCGGCTGGCCGCTCTCTCGGGCAATCTGCTCGAACACCGGCTTGAACACCCGTGGATATTCGGCGCGCTTGGGGTTGTCGCGGAACAGCAGGTAGGAGAACAGCCACTCGCCAAAGAGCGCGCGTTTCTCACAAATCAATTCGTACAGGGGAACCCCGATCTTGTGGGCGAAACGCACATTGAGGTGATGACAATCGACGCTGACACCCTTCGACTTCAACAGTGCGGACAGCGTCCCCAATTGAATGGAAGGATACTTTGAAAAGCTGAACGGCATGTTGACGAGCGCCACCTGGGCCCTGTCACTCATGGGAGACCTCGATGGTCATGGCAGGACGCATGGGGATAATCAGCCGGCGACCGCTCGGAACGGCTCAAACTCACGATCCGCCTTCGCGGCCAGATAAAAATCGCTTTCCGTGAGTCCGTTGATTTTGTGCGTCCAGATCTCGACCTTACACTTCCCCCACGCCACATAGAGATCCGGATGATGGCCTTCCGCCTCGGCCACCGCACCCACCTTGTTCGCAAAGGCCAAGGATTGCGCAAAATCCTTGAACGTATAGAGCCGTTCGAGATGCCCGTCTTTGCTCAACGACCAGCCGCGTCCCAGCTCCTTCAACAACGCTTGCGTACGATCCGCCGGCAGGGGAGGGACCCCGCCGCGGCAAGGAACACATATATTATCGGCCAGACCCATCGTGCCTCCTTCGCAGACGACCACCGCCGTCGGCTGCCTCAAGAAAGGCCTATTCTACGAGCTGCGCGTTCGGTCTCGCAACCGTGCTATCGTCGGGATGGTTGTGCGACCGTGTTCCCTTCGATCGGCATATGCCCCCTCGTGAAAAATAGCCCTCGATTGACGTCACCGACGCTGACCATCCCCACCAGTTTGCCTTTCTCGACCACCGGAATCCGGCGGAAGTTCTTCAAGCCCATGTAGGAGGCCGCTTCGAGAACCGGCGTGCGTGGCGAGACGGTCAGAGGATTCAAGCTCATGACGTCCTCCGCTTTTTGATTGAGCACGTCTGCATACCCCTCCTCCATTTCGGTAAAATCCCGGCTGTGGACGTTATCGTGAATGTACTCGCCGTAATTGGGGTAGAGCGGGATCAACACGTCGCGTAGCGTCACCATACCGATCAACCGGTCGTCGTCCTCCACAACCGGAATCGCGCCACAATGACGGCTGAGCATCTTGGTCACCACGGAACGGACCGACTCACTCCTCCTGGCAGTCACCACACCAGCAGACATCACTTCCTGAACAAGCATGATAGCCTCCTTTCACAAGCTCACCAGCTCCAAACGACTCGCAGGGGACAATGAAACCCACCAGCCCTGCTTGCCCTCATGGGCGCGCCGCCGGATTTCCCAAGGTCCTCTACGCTGGTCCTGACAGGATGAATTCGAGGCTGCTGTTGCTGTGTGAAACCAGCCGGGAAGATGCTGCTGCGCAGCCTCAGGCGGGAAAGCCTAGCACTCGGCAGGAATCATCGCAAGAGAGCGACCTGCGGGGTGTTCGACGGAACTCGTGAGGTGCGATGTTGCCGGCACGGCGACCAGGCGACGCGGAACCGAGCACACAGGTATTACTTCGCGTCTTGCGCACAGCGGAAGCCGACGTCCGGGAACCCATCGGCAGCCGGGACAGTAAAACGGCCCCGGTAGTTGTATCGTCCCTCTCCATCCACCACTCCTCGAACCACTTTCCTGTCGCTACCCGTCAGCTCTTGGCTCAACCTGCGATTCTCCTGATAGGGCGATGCGGTCCACTCTTCAATGTTCCCTCCGATGCTCCTTCCAATGTTGTGGCCGCTCGGGTCATGCGCTTTCTCCCATTCATCTTCGGTCGGTAGACGCTTTCCCGCCCACCGACAGTAGTCCCGAGCGTCGTACCAGGTCACATCGACAACGGGACCGGCCAGATCAGTGGGAGTATCGGACGATTTCGAAGACGCCGATTCAGGACGACCGGCGATGTCCGCAAACTTCGCATACTTCGCTGCGGTGACGGGGTTCCGGTCAATGTAGAACGCATCCACGTAGATGCTGATCGGAGCATCTCCCACCTCGACACCACCTCCACCGAACATCAAGACCGCATAGGTGGTATAGGGTCCCGCCGGGATCAGCACCATCGGCGCGCCGTCCCTGCCGCTGATCTCCTTGGTTACCGTTCCCTCGGACCTGACCTGCCAGCCTCTCAAGGCCACGTCGAGAATCGGCGATGGAACGGCATAGCCCATTCGCTCCCGGGCGTCGGTCACAACCCCCACGACTTTGCCGCTGAGTAGGAGAGGACCACCGGAATGGCCCTCCTCGACAAGCGCCTGAAACGCGAGGGCGAGTCCCTTGAGACCGCTGAGGCTGCCCGTCGAGACAGCCCAGGGGGCCAGCGTCCGTGGGAAGCCGATCAACATGACCGGTTCTCCCCCGGTGATCGGGCTCGTCTGATCGAGCGTCAGTGCCACCAGGCCTTCCGGGAC
>JACQHN010000172.1 GCA_016199015.1 Nitrospira defluvii | reverse complement strand
TCAGAGTAAGAAAGGAACAGGACTACTGTGCGACACAAAAAGAAGGGTCGACAGCTCGGACGTCAAACAAAACATCGCTGGGCTCTGTTTCGGAGTCTCGTGACCTCGCTGCTGGAGCATGAGCGAATTGAAACGACGGAGGCCAAGGCGAAAGAAATTCGTGGCTTTACCGATCGAATGATTTCACTGGGGAAGGACGGCAGTCTGCCGGCCCGTCGCCGTGCCCTCAGTTTCTTGCGCAGCAAGGCTGTGGTCTCCAAGCTATTCAGCGATGTCGCGGCGCGGTTTCGTGATCGCCCAGGAGGGTATACGCGTATTATCCGAACCCGCCGACGGGTTGGTGATGCGGCTGAGATGGTGGCTATGGAGTTGGTCGCTCGACCGGCAGCGTCTGTGGCGTCGCCATCGTCCGATGCTGCAGTTGCACAGAATAAAGATACATCTGCACAAAGCTCTGCTCCTGCGGAAGGCTAAACAGGTGAATGCCACGACGGCCCGATGGGTTGTCGTGGCATTCGATTCGCCTCTTCACCTCGCTCTCCGTCACATTTCTTCGAACCATCTTGTTGGGCTATTGTTCGCCAGTCGGTTTACTTGGCCTACGTGGAATGCTACTATCATGCCACCGGCTGTGAACGGGGAAGCTCTATAAATTAGGAGCTTTTTGGCATGTGGGAACGTTGGATTCGGCGAGGCCTTCTAGCTCTGAGTGTGGTTCTTGCAACGTTTCTTGGATATCTGCTCATCACACGATCCAATCCAGGCTCTTCGTCGCGATCGGTCGCCGCAGTGGGCGCCGAGTCTGCCGACGCGCATATTCAAGATTTCACCTACACGCAGACCAAAGGGGATATTGTTCAATGGAAAGTTCAGGCGGAACAGGCTCGCCTGTTTGAGAGGGACAGCCGCGCGATTCTGAACAATGTCCAGGTTACGCTCTACGGGAATCAAGGCCAAGAACTGATGTTGTCGGGTGATGAGGGTACGCTTGATACGCAGACGAAGAATTTTCAGCTGTCCAACCGCACGACGCCGATCGTGGTGGAAACCCAAAGTGGGTATACGATTCAGACCAATCACCTCATGTGGACGGATGCACGGCATGAAATTCAAACCGCCGACCATGTCACGATCAATGGGCATGGGTTGCAAGTCACCGGGATGGGGCTGCTTGGCAAAATGGACACCGAAGAATTTCAGGTACTGGACGATGTTCGTGTGGATGTGGTGCCTGCTTCTTAATGTCGGGGCGTGGCTAGTCGTTCCCCTCGCGCATGCTACGGAACCACGGGTGCCAAAACCGGCGAGCGCTGAGCATGTATCAACGACGATTACGTCTCGAACTATGACCGTTAACAATCAGGAGAATACCGCAATCTTTGACGGATCAGTCGTGTTAACGCGTGGTCCGTTGGTCGTGTATTCTGACCATATGGTGGTGACGTTCCATGCCAGTGGCAACGGCGCTGAGACGCAAACTTCTGCGAGCGCGATCAAACCCCAAAATAGTCTTAGCGCCAACAAACAGGCTCCCCGAGGGGGTGACGCGACGCCTACGGTTTCCGACCGCAGTATTCGCATGCTCGAGGCCACTGGACGAGTGAAAATCGAGAAAGAGGACGGCCGTGCCACGTGCCGGAAGGCCGTATACTATGAAGCGGAAAAGAAAATTATCCTCATGGGTGATCCGGTTGCTTGGCAAAAGGGGACGCGCGTCTCGGGAAAGCGGATCATCATGTTCTTAGAAGAAGATCGAAGTGTGGTGGAAGGCGACTCTCAGGTGATCATCGAGGGCGATGGCGGGGGCAAGCGGTGATTGAGACTCCTTCCAACGTTCAGGCGCGTCTCCTCCCAAGTTCTGCCGCACCGAAGGTGGCGGATCGCCTGGCTGCAACCGGTCTGGTGAAGAGTTTCCGGAGCCGCAAGGTCGTGAAGGGCGTTTCGCTTGACGTGCGGGCCGGTGAGGTGGTGGGGTTGCTGGGGCCGAACGGGGCTGGGAAAACGACGATCTTCGATATGATGGTCGGGCTCTGTCAACCAGACGAGGGGCAGATCACTTTGAGCGGCCATGACATTACCGATCTGCCGATGTATAAGCGGGCTCGTCGTGGCATCGGCTATTTGCCTCAGGAATCGTCGGTGTTTCGTCGTCTGTCAGTGGAACACAATATCCTTGCGATTCTGGAGATGCTGGGCTATTCGAGAAGTGAGCGAATGGAGCGTGTGGAAACATTGCTGAAGGAACTCGATCTGGTGCATATTCGCACAAGTAAGGCCTATGCCTTGTCAGGGGGAGAGCGTCGGCGTCTGGAGATCACCCGTGCGTTAGCCACCAGTCCGTTGTTTATGTTACTCGATGAACCATTCGCCGGCATTGATCCTATTGCCGTAGCCGACATTCAGCAGATCATCATTCGTTTGAAGCAGCGGCACATCGGAGTATTGATCACCGATCATAATGTTCGGGAGACGCTCTCGATCACCGATCGGGCCTATATCATCAACGAAGGATCGATTTTGGAAGCGGGCCCGCCAGGGGTCATTGAAAAAAGTGAAATGGCGAGAGCTGTGTATCTCGGCGAAGGATTCCGCCTCTAGCAAGCAGGGAGCGAGTGTGCGATGAAGCTGCGACTGGATCTCAGGCTCAGTCAAAAACTCATTATGACGCCGCAGTTGCAGCAGGCGATCAAACTGTTGCAATTGTCCCGGTTGGAGCTTCAGCAGAGTCTGCAGCAGCATCTCATGGAAAATCCGTTATTGGATGAGTTGGTGACGGAGACTGAAGAGAACGAAGAGGCGACGGCAACCGATCGTGAACAGTCGGAAACGCCGGCTACCACGGCCAGTGACACGCGTAGTGAAGGCGACGACAAGCCGGCCGAGAGTGGGGAAAATGCCGAAGAGTTTTCGGCCTCGAGTTGGGAAGACTATTTTGATACGGATATGCGTCGCGGTGAGACGGAGTACAGTTCCTCGTCCAAGGAAGAGTTCCCCTCCTATGAACAAACGGTCGCTAAGTTCACCTCGTTGGAAGACCATCTGGTCTGGCAGCTGTCCTTGTCGGGCCTCTCGGATCGGGAAAAAGCTATTGGGCGGCTCATCATCGGCAATCTTGATGATGACGGATATCTTCGGATGACCTTGGAGGAGCTGGTGTCGGGAACGGTCTATTCCGTGGCAGAGGCGGAGTCGGTCTTGGAGGATGTTCAAGGCTTCGATCCAAACGGGGTGGCCGCGAGAGACCTGCCCGAATGCCTTTTGCTCCAACTCAAATTTTTAGGCCGGAGCCAGATTGGCTCGTTAGGGTCCCGTCCTGGGGTGCTGAAGGGATCGGTGCTGGAAGACATCGTGCTTCACCACTTGAAGGACCTGGAAAAGAAGCAATACAGCCGAGTAGCCAAGGCCTTAAATATTCCGATGGAGGACGTGTTTCAGGCGACCCGCATCATCGAGGGGCTAGAGCCGAAACCTGGCCGTCCCTTCTCGAATACGCAGAATTATGCGATTGTGCCGGATGTCTTCGTCGTCAAGAACGAAGGTGAGTGGGAAGTCTTGCTCAACGATGACGGACTGCCACGCATGCGCATCAGCCCCTACTACAAGCAGCTGATGTCCTCTGGGCAGTCGGGAACAGCGGAGACCAAGGCCTATTTGGATGACAAGCTGCGTGCGGCCCAGTGGGTGATCCGGAGCATTGAGCAGCGCAACAAGACGATTGTGAAAGTCGTCTCGAGCATTGTGAAGTTTCAAGAGGGATTTTTCGAGCGCGGCATCCAATATTTGAAACCGTTGGTGCTCAAGCAAGTCGCTGAAGACATCGGCATGCATGAATCGACCATCAGCCGAGTGACCGCCAACAAATACATGTATTGCCCGCAGGGCATGCTGGAGTTGAAATTTTTCTTCAATGCAGGCCTCCAGCGAGTTGATCAGCCGCTGGACATGTTGTCGTCCCTGACGGTGCGCGAAATGATTCGGAAGATGGTGGCAGCAGAAGATGCACGCAAGCCACTGAAGGACGAGGAAATCGCCGCGCGACTTCGTATCCAGCAAGTCTTGATTGCTCGTCGAACAGTGGCCAAATATCGTGCGGAGGACAATATTCCTTCTGCGACTCAACGAAAGCGGTTCTTTTAATTGTAGATGTCCAGGACGACGGAGAAGTCTCAGTGTGAGTACAACAATCGTCGCAACGAGCTCGAATGCCTGGTGGTGTTCGGAGCACGAGAAACGAGGATGGCATGCGATTGATGATCACGGGACGGCATGTAGCGGTCACCCCGGCCTTGCGGGAGTATGTCGAAACACGCATGGAGCGGCTCGATCGCTATGGACTGAAGCTGGGGACATTGCAGATTCTCCTCAGTTTGGAAAAGTTTCACCATGTGGCCGAAGTCGTGGGGGTCGTCCAGGGGCGGCGCCTTCAAGCGAAAACGTCCACCGAAGAAATGTATGCCTCGATTGATGAGGTCGTGGATAAGCTGGGGGCGCAATTGAGAAAATTGAAAGAACGACGAACGAATCACAAATTCGGCGACCAGCCGCGCGTG
>JACQHN010000171.1 GCA_016199015.1 Nitrospira defluvii | reverse complement strand
CAGCCTTCATCACTTTGTCAAAAACCGCTGCCTCTTCGTCAGACTTCAGCGACCAGGCGTTCTCTGTTAGGCGCTCCTGCGAAATCGTGAAGCGGTGGTCAATTGCGCTATCGTCCAGGCTGGAAAAATCCAGCGAAGGAATACGCGAGACCTCGATGCGCGGAGGCTGTTTCATTTTCGCCAGGAGCGGAATACAGACATAGGTGTCCTTGGCGTTCTCGAACACGGCCAGCCCACCGAAATCCAGGATGCGGAGCACAGCGGCCTGTTTCTTGAGCGTTCGACGCAAGGCCGCCCCGTACGTCGTGCGGAGAAAGCTGCTGGATACAATGAAGCTAAAACGCCCTCCTTCACGGAGCAACGCAACGCTCTTCTCCATGAAGTAGGCGTACAGATCAGCCACTCCGTCGTAGGCCTCGTAGCGTTGAGCAAGATAGTCCTTGAAGCTAGACAGGGACTCCTGCCTCACATACGGCGGATTGCCGATGACCGCATCGAAGCCCTGCCCTGAGCCTGCCGAAGGGCCGCCCTTTTTCATGATCTCCGGAAACTCGGCCTTCCAGTCGAACGGATTCACCCGCCGCATCTCCTCCTCGTCCGGCATGAGTTGGCCCGCGAAATAGTCCGGCCCGATGAGGCTGTTGCCGCATTTGATGTTCTGGCCGAGATCCGGCAGCGCGCGCTCATGGACAAAGGACAGCTGCCGCTTGAGCGTCTCGTCGCTTTCGCCTTCTAACACTTTGAGCAAGAGGCTGAGTTTCGTGACTTCCACGGCCTGGCTGTCGATATCCACGCCGTAAATGTTGTTCAAGAGGATGCGCTTTTTCTCCTGTGTCGTGAGACGCCATTCGCCGCTGGCAGCCTGAAAGAGCTCCTTGCGGTGCTTCTCCGGCCCATCATTCACATACCAGTCACGGTGATAGTTCAGCAGATACCGATACACGCCGATTAGAAACGATCCCGACCCGCAAGCCGGATCCAGAACGGTGAGCTTGGAGATCTGCTTCGGCTGCTTGCCTTCACATAACGCGCCGACGGTGTGCTTGACGATGTATTCGACGATGTAGGCCGGCGTGTAATAGACGCCACCGGCCTTCTTCACCTCCGGCTTTTCCTCGATCTTGGCCTGATGCCCGGCAGTAAGCCGGATGACCTTGCCTAAAAACTGCTCGTAGACCTGGCCGAGAATTTCTATAGGAAAGACAGAGAACTCGTACGGGCTCTGGGGGTAGTACAGCCGGACGAGGAGCTCTTTGAGCACTTTGTCGTCGATCTTCAGCCGCGGCGTGAGATCGTCGGGCGACTCAGCCCGGCCCTTTTCCTGGTGGAAGTGAAAGAGGCCGGAGTTGTACCGATCGTCAGCCTGCTCATAGAGGAAACACAGTCGGCTGTAGATGTTCTGCCCGTTCAGCAGCGCTTGCAGCCGGCCATAGGGTTCGACGCTGCGATCTTCACAAATGCGCAGGAAGATGAGCCGATCGATGGTACGCTGCACGGCAAAATTCAGCTCGTGGACGGAGAGTGTCGGATTACGCGCCGCGAGATTCTTGGCGAGGGATTCTCGCCAGGTTTCGATCTCCTTTAGAAATTCCGCGTCGACGGTCGCGGTGCCCCGCTTGCGGTCGGTGACGGCATACTTGTCGAAGGAGCCTTTGAGCACCGCCTCCTTGGTGAAGATGGAAGCGATCTCATCCCATTTGGCCTGGTAGTCTCGATAGGTGAGATAGAGAATGCGCCCGGTACTGGGTTTGTCGGACGGGTTTGGGCGTGTCCGGCAATCGTAGACGGCGAACTCCTCGAAATCCGTCAGGATGGACAGCGGGAGTTTGGCCGACCAGGCGTAGCGGCGAAGCTGATAGGCCGGACTGATCTCGTCTTTCAGGTTGACAGCGGGTTTCTTGGCTTCGAGGAAAAATTTGCGCGCGCCGCCGATACGGAAACAATAGTCGGGAGCTTTGGTATTGCCGCCGATTTTAATCGCGTCTTCATGGATGACATCTTTGTACGCTTCGGCGTGGCCCTGCTTGTTGGCGACGTCCCAACCGAGCGCCTCAAAGAACGGATCGAGAAACTCCCGGCGTAGCTGGGTTTCGTTGTAACCTTGGCTCTTGTAGGAATCGCGATTGTGTTCGAACCGGTCGATGAGCGTGGAAACGATGGGTGGTAGTTGAGTCATGCGAGCTTCCTATGCCGCTGCCATTTGGGAGACAGCGCCCGGCAGCATACCGTTTTGCCCCTATGAAGACAACGCTATCACTGCTCATGCCAGAGCGTGCCGGTTTTCTCCTCTCTCCTCACCCTATCCGCTGCTCCGAACAGCGAGCAGTACGCCGACGGCCGCTGTCACAGCACCGTGGCAAGATATTCGATCAAGAGCACGAGACCGGTCCCACCGGTCGGCAGCGCGATGGCCCCGAACAGCGGATGCTGGGTGAACGGGAGAAACGCGCCCTGGCGGTTGTTGTCGATCAAGTCGGCTATTCGCTCAATCTGTTTCCTTTTCGCGGACTCGTCAGGCAGGCCGATCAGTTTGGCTTTCAATTGTGTGATGGCCGTTCGCTTGCCCTCTTCAGCAGACCGCCGCAAGAACACGGCGTTTCCAAACGCATACGCGGCGTTGAGGCTAAAGATGGCCATGAGCCCGATCGGAAAGTCCCATCGGTCGAAATAGGTGTGGCGCGCGACCCCCATGAGAAAGAGAATGACGAAGGGATAGTAGAGCATGAAACTAATGACGGCCGTGCGTTGTGCAATCAGCTCGATGCCCAACCATTCGTTCAGGGTGGCCTTGTCCACGTCGTGACTCACCGCCTCCTTTTCCAGAAGCCTGTCGGGCCATTGAATCGTGGTGGCGATCATGATTTTGATTAAGCGCCGGCAGAGTCTGGTGGCGTCCACCACGTAAAACATCAGGATGGTCATGCCGGTCACGCTCAGCGCCAACACGAGGTAGTTGATCTGAACGCACGCCGGCCCCCGGCAGGGCATCGTAGGAAAACCAAACAGCCGCATCAGGAGCCATCCGAAGAGGCCATAACAGAGCGTTTGGGGCACGATGCGGATCAACCGGCACTTCCATTGCCCGAGTGATTGGTATTCCTGCCAGAGGTCTGACGCAGAAGCTTCTCCGCCAGGATGAGGACGCCAATAATGGATCCCGATGAGAGAGCGAGAAATAACTGGCTTAGGTTCCAAGAGCAGGAGGCCAAATCTCCCGGTCAACGCACGATCGTTGTCTCGTAATCGCATCGACGCATACCAAAGAAAGACCACACATAGAACACAGGCGACGAATCGAATGACGGTCGTCGGCCACACGCTGATTCCTTGGGTAAGACTGACTGGCTCGCCTGCTGCCCCATCGCGCATCGCCCACAGCAACAGACCGACGATCACAACTCCGAGGGCGAATATGAAGACCAGCTTGTCCCTATGTCGGCGCGCTCGAAACATCCCCCAAAACTCGCTATTGAGGAGCAGCGCGCACAGTAGCGCCGCACCCATTACCAAGACTGCAAGTCCGATCTTGCCGGCATCGGGCAGGCGCTGCTTCCCGGTAGCGAGATTGAGATCGGGACGCGGTGCATGAATGCTCGGAATGTCTCTTGGCTCATCGAGACTAATGTCCACAGCGCCATGTCGGCCCATTTCATAGAGCCTCGGTCTGCCTGCTATGGAATAGCTGATGTTGGTCACTGAGTTCCGCACCTCCTCGTGTTCTACCGGGAGGGGCAATAAATACTGCACAGCCTGCAAGGCTGAATAGAACAACGCCGTCTGGTAGCTGTCGCGAAAGGGAGGGATCGGCGTTTGAAGATCCGGATGCAGTGCCAGCCCGAAATGTGACGCGACGATCAGGTTGCGCGTCCATTGCCCCTGCCCCGGATGGGTCATTCTGGCATCCAGATCGGTCGTGAAAAAGATCGCGCGCGGAAAGTCGTTCCGTAACGCTTGCAGAATCATCAGCTTGTCGTAGACATCGCTGCCCAGCACACCGATCGCTACGAATTCTGTGGCGTCGTGCTTCAAGGTCTCTGCCAAGCGGCGGACATAGTCCAGCTGACTTCGACCAGTGGGCACTTCCTCGGTACTCTGCGCAGTTCCCGAGATTTTATCTCCCGGTTTTCCCTTGGCCTGCGTACCGGCGGCGTCCTTTCCATCCCCTTTCGGTGGTAACTCTCCGTCCAGTCCGGCCAGGTACGAATAGCGGTGAACCCACTCGGGCCAGACCCCTGTGCGAAGCACCTCAAGCTCGGCTTCGATCTGTCTGGTTCCCGTGACATCGCTCGTCTTCGCCATCGTTTCCGCCATTGCGACGAAGGTAAGCGGCAAGGCCCGTCCGTAGAGTGTATCCCATTCCGAAATCAACGCCACGTGAGGCGCCGGCCGAGGCGAGGTCCCCTTCGATGAAACGGACAGGTCGACTCCGCGGCGCTTCAACTCCTCCACAAGCTGCTCGGCTAGCTTGTCATCCGTCCCGATCGTTCTGAGCAATGAGAGCCCCTGATCGGCAAACGAATGCTCAACTTCCCCTTCCTTGGCCTCCTTGCGAGACGCTCCGAGCAAAAACGAATTGGCCGCCGTGGCCCATGACGAATAGAACGTGGTGCCCTTCAACGCCGTGATGTCAGAAGGATGCCTCTTCAATTCGCTCAACATGGAGGCCAGAGTACCGGAGGTGCGGGGGCCCAACACCTTGTACGTCGTGGAACTTTCTCTGAGGGTGTTATGCAGATGGGCCACGAGGTGCCCCAATGAGGTGAGAGGATTCGGACTAAAATCCTGGTCTTTGAGCCACAGCACCAACACCTGTTTTCTGCCCTGCGAATTCCGGCTGTTCGTATCCGGCAGAAACCATTCGACCGGAACGAGTAAGGACGATTCAGGTGGTCGAGCCCATTCGAAATAGCGAATATATTCTCCGGACTCCGGCAGATACCCGGCCACACCCAACGCGGAGACCACGGCATACCGGTCCTTCAGTCTTGACTCCACTCCATTGGCGTAAGGGTTGCCATCCATGAACACGGGAAGCACGAGAAATTCCGATCCGGCGCCCTCTTGCTTGATTGCCTGCACCAGATCAGAAAACGTGTGATGCGACTTGGCGTGGCCTTCGCCGGTGGGTTTCGACGCACGTTCCTTGAGTTGATGGGTGGATACGGCCTCAAACGGATCTTGCCAGAGACGAGCCTGCACACGATCCGCCTTCACCGACACATATTTTTCCGCCTCCTTATCGATCGGCCGCGACGTCTTGAGCGGCACTTGGTAAATAATGAGGCTACTGACTGCTGCTAACACCAAGGCCACCAGGCCGGTCAACGGCAGCTTGAATTTCTCATCTGGTTGTTCGGCCATGGGGTAGTCGCCTCTCCGTGGTGGGGTTCGTCAGCGCATCACAGGTAGTCGCCCTCCTGACGCACGCGGGCTTGAAACTGGATGTGCAACTCAGGCGATCCGCCGCTGTCTGACACCACACGGTGGGTGTCAGACAGAAAGAGCATTGCCGCGATCGACAGTTGGCGACAGGCTAATCTTGAGGAAAGAAACTGTCAACGGAAGGACTGACGAAATGCTGCGAGATCAGACGCCCGCGATCTGATGCTCCTCCAGCCGGCTTGCTCCCTCTTCATGGAGGGCAGCCTGTTTGGTCTCCCACTGCGCGCCTGGGGCGAGCACCATCACAATATTCCTTCCAAGCTTGCTGACCTCCCACTCCCTAAAGGTGGACGAGGTGTCTGGTCGCCCACTGCGCGCATCGGCCGAGCACAGCCCTTGGTGTAGAAATCGGAGTGATCCGAGTGCGCGGTCTGCGAGCAAAGGCCGACCAGACACCCCGTCCCACCTTCCCTCTCTTCCTCCGTTTGACTTCAACTTTTCCCCTCACTACAATCTTGTCGTGGCATCTCAATTCGTTCATCTGCATCTCCACACCCAATACAGCCTGCTCGACGGCGCCAACCAGATCGATCCCCTGATGCAACAGGTGAAGT
>JACQHN010000181.1 GCA_016199015.1 Nitrospira defluvii | reverse complement strand
TGCAGGAGCACTCGATCGTGTTGGTTCGCGGCGGCCGAGTCAAGGACTTGCCGGGTGTGCGGTACCACATTGTGCGCGGTTCTTTGGATGCGGTGGGGGTTGCCGATCGGAAGCAGTCGCGTTCCAAGTATGGAGCGAAGCGGCCAAAGTAGTAGTTGATTGTGCCATTGCGCATGCGTGCAATGAAAACCGATTTTATTTTATAGGATTACGATGCCACGCGGACAATTTTTCGGTCATCGAGAAGCGCAGCCGGATTCAAAGTATCGCGATAGGCTGGTCGGAAAATTTCTGAACGTCCTGATGGGCGGCGGAAAGAAGAGTACAGCTGAGCGTATATGCTACGGGGCATTTGATCTGATTCAAGAGAAGACGAGTGGTGGCGACCCGATGAAGATCTTCAGGTCGGCGATCGATAATGTGAAGCCGGTTGTGGAGGTGAAGTCGCGTCGGGTTGGTGGTGCTTCTTATCAGGTTCCTGTGGAGATTCGTCCGTCCCGTCGGGTTTCATTGGCGTTGCGATGGATCACGGAATATTCACGTTCCCGAGGCGGGAAGAGCATGCAGGATCGGCTTGCGGCTGAATTGCTTGATGCGTCAAACAATACGGGCGCGTCGGTGAAGAAGCGAGAGGATGTGCATCGAATGGCTGAGGCTAACAAGGCCTTTGCTCACTATCGCTGGTAGTTGATTGGTATCGTGTCGTGCTGCTGTTGGGCCGGGCCGCGAAATTGTTAGATGAATTCTGGCATCGCGGCGGAAGGTTTGCGGCTCGGATGGCGGCACGTTCGTTTTTTTGGGGGAGTTGTGGCTAGGCAGACACCGTTAGAGCGGACTCGAAATATCGGCATTATGGCCCACATTGATGCCGGAAAGACTACGACCACCGAGCGGATTCTCTATTACACAGGGATGACGCACAAGATGGGTGAGGTGCACGAGGGTGCGGCGACGATGGATTGGATGGAGCAGGAGCGCGAGCGTGGGATTACCATCACCGCGGCCGCAACCACCTGTTTCTGGCGGGATCACCGTATCAATATCATTGATACGCCTGGTCACGTAGATTTTACCATCGAAGTCGAGCGTTCTCTTCGTGTCCTCGACGGTGCGGTTGCGGCATTTGACTCCGTGCAGGGTGTTGAGCCTCAATCTGAGACTGTTTGGCGCCAGGCGGATAAGTATGAGGTGCCCCGCATCGCGTTCATGAATAAAATGGATCGAGTTGGGGCTGATTTTTATGCCAGTGTTCAGTCGATCATTGATCGTTTGGGTGCCAATCCTGTGCCGATCCAGATTCCAATTGGGCGTGAATCAGAATTTAGGGGATCTGTCGATCTTATTACGATGAAAGGCTTCTTTTACGACGACGAGACGCTTGGGGCTAAATATAAGATCGGCGAAATTCCTGCGGATATGCTGGATCAGGCGAAAGAGTATCGCGAGAAAATGCTTGATGCGGTGGCCGAGTTCGATGATCAGGTGATGGAGAAGTACGTTAATGGGCAGCCTTTGACTGAGGAGGAGGTGCGGCGTGTCGTTCGCGCCGGCACTATCGCCATGAAGGTAGTTCCTGTTCTGTGCGGGTCTGCCTTTAAGAATAAAGGCGTGCAGCAGCTGTTGGATGGCGTTGTGGATTTTCTCCCCTCGCCTGTTGATATCCCGCCGGTTGTTGGGGTGGATCCTAATACCGGAAAAGAGTTGCAGCGTGCTCCGTCTGACTCTGAGCCATTTTCTGCTCTGGCGTTTAAGATTATGACTGACCCATTTGCCGGGCAATTGACGTTCTTTCGGGTGTACTCCGGTACCTTGAAGACCGGAACTCCGGTCCTTAACGTGACCAAGGGAACTAAGGATCGCGTTGGGCGTCTGTTGAAGATGCATGCGAATAAACGCGAGGAAATCGATATCGTATACGCGGGGGATATTGCTGCCGCCGTCGGTCTCAAGGGTGCAACCACCGGTGACACATTGGCGGACGAGAAGCAGCCGGTCCTCCTGGAGGTCATGAAGTTTCCTGAGCCGGTTATTGCCATGGCCATTGAGCCAAAAACCAAGCCGGACCAAGAAAAAATGGGATTTGCGCTGCAGAAGTTGGCGCAAGAGGATCCTTCGTTCCGGGTTCGGACCGATGAGGAAACCGCGCAGACGATTATTGCCGGGATGGGAGAGTTGCATCTCGAAATCATCGTCGATCGCATGCTTCGTGAATTTAAGGTCGAAGCTAATGTTGGTAAGCCTGAAGTGGCTTTCCGTGAAACTATTCGCCGCAAGGCTGAGGCTGAGTCGAAGTACATCAAGCAGACTGGTGGTAGGGGGCAGTACGGCCACGTTGTGTTGACGGTTGAGCCATCAGAGTCCGGTAAGGGGTTAGAGTTCATAAATAAGACGGTGGGTGGCTCGATCCCTAAGGAATATATTCCTGCAATCGAAAAAGGTGTCAAGGAGCGGATGGAGACTGGGGTTGTGGCGGGCTTTCCGTTGCGCGATGTCAAGGTGACGGTGATTGATGGTTCCTACCATGACGTTGACTCCAATGAAATGGCTTTTAAGATCGCCGCTTCAATGGGTTTTGCTGATGCGTGCAAGAAGGCCGATCCCGTTCTTCTTGAGCCCATCATGAAGGTTGAAGTGCTGGTGCCCCAAGAATTCATGGGGGATGTCATCGGGAACCTGAATGGTCGCCGTGGAAAAGTGCAAGGCATGAAGGTGCGCGCTGGCGCCCAAGCCATCGAGGCGACGGTCCCGCTTATGGAGATGTTTGGGTATGCGACGGATCTCCGGTCGCGAACGCAGGGTCGTGCCACATATAGCATGGAATTTGACCGCTACGATCAGGTGCCCAGGCAAATCGCCGAGGCGATCACTGCTAAGCATCGTGGTGAATAGGTTTGTCGGTTCAGTGAACTAGGGAGGACTGGGGATGGCGAAGGCGAAATTTGAGCGACGAAAGCCCCACGTGAACAT
>JACQHN010000166.1 GCA_016199015.1 Nitrospira defluvii | reverse complement strand
GGGCTTGGTCACCGCCGCCTGTTCCATCACGGCGCCTTTGGGCCGGTCGAGTGTCAGCAACATCACCCCGAGGATGACCATCAGGGTCAAACTTGAAAACAGCAACGCATACCCGGCGATAAACATTAATGCGAGGCCATATCCAGCCAGGCGTCCCATCGTGACAAGCCTGATCACGGTATAGGACCAGCACAGCAGCCCCGCGACATAGAACGCAAAGGGCAAGTAAAAGGTATACCCCATGCCCATCTGAAAGATCCAGCTGATCCCTTCGCCGGCTTTCCGAATGGAATGGGCCAAAACCGGATTGTAGAGGCCCAGGAAATAGTCCATGAACAACAAGGCCAGAAACACCACCCCGGAGACAGCCCCGAACCAGATGGCGCGTCGGCGCTGCTGTCGGTTCCGGGTCCGAAACGACACCCCGCGGCCATAGGCCCAAAACACGAGTATGCTCGCAAGGACCATCAGCGCTTCGCCGAGACGATTGGCTTCATAGACCAATGGGGGAGCCGCAATCACCCCCATCCACCCGTAGGTGGTGGAAAAAATCTGATAGTAGAGCCACCCTGAAATGCCGAAATAATAGGTCGCACCCATGATCCGCTTGGACCACTCCTGGTGCTGCGACAGGTATTCGATCATCAGGGCGGTGAGCGCAATGAGCGCAATGACATTGTATGCGATGGAGCCCAACATAGCCGGCGGCACGATCAGGAATGCGACCGTCAAAATCAAGAGCAGTCCGACGCTGGGAATTGTGACGGCATGGATACCCGTAATGCCCCGGGCCCGCATTCTATTCAGCAGCAGGACGACGAGTGCGAGAAAGACGAAGATGGCCACGATATTCAGCAGGGCAAATCCGACAGAAGTGAGCAATTGAAAGGTGGTACCGACCCACTCGTGTTGCGCCGCAATCTTGCTGATATGCATCCCGAGACGGGAGACCAGCCGATAGAGCACGAGTTCGAAGAAACCAACGAATAGCACCAGCTTGATGGTGTATTCGAACAGTAAGCCCTGATCTTCCACCCGTCCGGTGGACCGTTCGACTGTGGCGGCTATGGCAGACATCTCCAGCCCCCCGTGCAAAACGTTGGTGATCGCCCCGTACGAAAAAACCGGTCGATGCTCGACGCATCAGGTCCTGGCGACAGCAGGGAAACTAGGCACCGGTCGGTTGTGGAACCTGTAACGCTTGCGACTTGGCCCGGGCGATATACAGCAACCCGTCGGCCATCGAATAGTTAAACGGCAATTCACACACGACTTCACTGATCTTTTCATACACATGCTGATACAACTGTTCAGCTTGGGCGGGCGTCATGCCCTCTTGCACTTCATAAAAGAAGCCGAGACTCAAGTCTTCCGTGGCCGGCCGCATGATTCGTCGAATGCCGTAACTGCCTGGATCGCTCATGATCGGCGCTTCTTTTTCCAAATCGAAGAGGCAGGGCTGGCAGGAGAATCCGTACGACTCGTGGAGCTTCGTGTTCCCGACGACGAAGTTCATCGTATCGAGCGCTTCTTCTTCCTTCTCCGTAGGGAATCCGACGATCACATAGCAGTGCACGGCGATGCCGAGATCGACGCAATCATCGACAATCCGTCGCACAGACTCCTGCTTGATTCCCTTCTTCATGAAATCCATGACCCGCTGATTGAACGATTCCAGACCGAATACAATTTTCAAACATCCGGCGTCCCGCATCTGTCCGAGTAATTCACGCGTGAGGTTTTTCTCAAAGCGTAACTCACAGGTCCACTTCACGTTCAACTGCCGGTCGATCATCTGTTGGCAGAGGCGTTTGGTCGGAGACAGCGCAAAACATTCGTCGGTGAAGAAAAATGATTGCGCCCCATAGCGCTCCTTCAGCCAGACAAGATCATCCACTGTTTTGCCAGGATCGCGCTGACGGAAGTTTTGGTGATCCAGCGTGAGGGCACAGAACGCGCAGTCCTTGTAATAGCACCCGCGTGAAAATTGTACCGGCAGAACGGGCTCCGGCGACAAGTAGAGGTCAAGCGGAAAGCCATCGTAGTTCGGCGCCGTAAGCTGGTTGATATTTTCAGAGTAAAACGGCTGATTGACCGTAATTTTGCCGTTCTGGCGATAAATCAGATTGGGGACCTTACTGAAATCCCGCTTGCCGTCCATCTGATTCACAAGTTCAAGGAGAGCCGTTTCCCCTTCGAACACCACAAAATCGTCGACGAGGTCGAACAACCAGGGGCAACGACGCAGGTTATCCACCAGTCGGGTAAAAATGCTGCCGCCGACGGTCACGTGCAATTCCGGCGCATGTTCTTTGATCAATCGACAGAGCGTGAGACCTGGAATAATTTGCGAGGTAGCTGTAATAGACACGCCGACCAAATCCGGCCGCTCCGTGAGAATAGAGGGCAACACATGCTCACGGAATAAGCTGACATAGGGATTCTGCGTTTCATCCCGAATGGCCTTGACCAAATCTTTCGATGAGTAGATCGAATAGTCCCCAAACTGGTTATCGACTACCGTCATTCGCGTCGGGAAATACAGCGAGGAGATCACCTCAAGCCATTTATCGATCAGAAAAAGACTGTTGCGGTAGGCCTCGATATCGTAGAACCCTTCTCCACGCAGCGTCTCTTTTGCCAACTCGATACGCTCGAACAAATACGGAAATCGATCGAGAGACTCGATGATCCGCGCGAGTTGTTCAGCACTCCCAGGCCCGGTCTCACCAGTGCGTTCCCGCTCAAGGCCGTGCTGCTTTGCCACCAGCTGCTGATAGAGATCTTGGGCAAACGATTGCGTCAGAACCTTGTCCAACAACTCGATGCCGAGATCGCGTTGGGAGACATTCTTTATCCCTGCCTGCGTAAGAAACCCTGTAAGTGATGGCAGGCTGAGGTAGGGCTGAGAAGGGTGCCAGGTGGGAGGAAACAGGAGTGAAACTTTCATAGGACGATCTTTATATTAAGCAGGAAAATCAGTATTTTCAGTAACATCGAACCTTGTGGGTTTATACACTCCGCTCCCGTTCAAATGCAACCCTTCGCCCCTCGCGTTGCAAGAAATTCCAGGATTTCTAGTTCGATGATTGTCTACCTCAAATACACGAAGGCCCCGAGTCTTTTTGCCCTGCTGGGCAATGGCTCGGGGCCTCCCTGTTACGATTCAGAAACGATCTGTCTACTCGACTCCTGAGTAGAACCAGGCTCTCTAGGCCACTTGGTTTACGGCAACTTCAGCGTAAACCAGGTGGAGAGGGCCTTCATGCCGTTTCGTTCAATGTTGTTACCATCCCACACTGCGAACGCGATGGGCACGGAGGCTCCACCCTTGAATTGCGTGTCGTTTGCATCGCCGGTCTCCAGCGAACGCTTCACAACCACGCGCCAAGTCGGACCTGAGTATCCACCGCCCTTGAGGGAACCTGACGGCTCCCACACACCATTGCCGATCACATCTTGATGGGCCTGGGTGGTCAAGGTGCTGAACCCATTGGCATTCAGATCCTCGACGGAGCTGACGCGCAAGGTTGGGTCGGACATGATGTTACCGGACCAAATGCCAGAATTGAATGGGCCAAGGCTTCGGCCGATCCGATCCGGATAGGTGACTCCACCAGCCGGCTCTTCGAAATAGTAATCCCAGAAAATGCCAGGGTACTGGTCGTCCACGTCCCACATCCCGGCGCTGTCCTTACCAAGATCCTTCTGCCACTCAGCGTTCCAGCGCCAGATATTGACCGTCCCACCCGACTGGCCCATACACTGGAATGGCGGAGCTCCCGCGGTGTTGACCGGGAACATGACCGCCACCTGGTCACGAAAGTCCTGTGGCCCGATCGCTGTGTCGTTCTTGGTCTGATCGTTCCAATCGAGGCGCAAACCCAATTCCTTCCCGTTGGTGACCGCCTTCACAAATACCGACTTCACCGAAATGTTCGGATGCATCGGGGTCGTGATGGTCTGGCCGCTTAATGGAATGATAACACCCGGCACTCCTTCCCAGATGGGGTTTGCACCGTCCATCGGGATTGCCCCCTTGATCGCCTTCGCGGGAATGGTCACCGGTTGGCTGACCGCGAGAGGCACCTGCCCAATCGTCAACATGATGCCAACGATCAGCGCAGAGAACAGAATGCCAAACACCAAACGTTTGTTGCGTGTCTGCACCAGTCTCATTGCGTATGCCCTCCTCTGAAAGATTAATAAGAAAAAAGAACAGAGCACTTATAACGTCTACCGAAAACCGAATCCCACACTGCCCGCAAACCGAGAACCCCTACGCAGTTCCGACGGGGCCTTCACCCTTTTCACCGTCCTTCTCTTTTACCTTCTGGTCCATGAAGGAATCGGCCCCGACCTCGCTCAGCAACATGCTGAGCTCATTCCCTTTGTCCTGCGCCCCACACTCGTAGGTTTGACCTTCCGGAGCATTGAAGGTAGCTGGTCTATAGTCCGCCTCGGAATACGGCAAGATGGTCAATCCGAGGAAAGCGACCTCAAAATCCATCCATTCCGACATACAGTCGGCAATCAATTTGAACAACCCGGTGTCCGACTTCTTCGACAACATCCGACAGAACAACGGCACCCATCGGCCAATGTGATTCCTGACAAATTTCTTCTGCGCATCGACCACAATGTCCGTCTTATCCATCCCATCATGGCAACGCGAATACGATTCCTTATAAGTCAGAAAATGCATGAACTCAAGTTCGACACTGAGGTGATCCAGACGTTCGTGAACATCCTTTGAAAGCTCGACCCCAAATGCTTTGTAAAATCCTGCGATATCACCCATGACATGGGACTGCGCGAAGACGTGATCGTTGCCGAAAAGCGTTTCGTACGGGGGACAATCAAGCGTGATCACATTAGTGAACACCCGGCGATGCTCTGTCTGGAGGTCACCGATCTGCCAATTGACACACTCGGCAGAGACCAGCTTCTCGATCTGGTCGAACTGCTTTTTCATTAGGCCGATTTTTTGGTTTGCACGGTCGCCACCGATCCCATCTAACGCCACGCGCAGACCTTCCAATGCCGCTCGACCATCCTCGACGAATTCGCCGCACTGCAGGTAGTCCAAGAACTCTTCGTCCTCTGGATACAACAAACTCCAGGAGAACAGAAGATATATTTTGCTGCGATTGAGGGCGCGTTCAACGGCCGGCGAATCTTTAATGGCGACAGTCTGCGGGGGAGCGACTGCGGTGGAGGACGGGGAGGTGGGCTGCACGACTTGTTTCGATGTCATACGTTTTTCGCTCCTCACCTCAACATGTTGCGCATTTTCTTCGCACACTACGCAACATCTGAGTCCTGCGGCACAGGAGGCGTATGATAGGTAAAGGAGGAATGGATGTCAAGCATGAACTCTCTCCCCTTCACAGTCACCACCCGTGCCGATGTTTCAATAATTTTCTTGACGTTTTCATCGCTTCAACACAGGCTTGACACACGGTCGCGTCAATACCCCAGAGCCCCGGCAGTTAGGTTTCGCGCCGGCACTACCTTGATCGCGATACGATCATTCACGGTCTTGCAGATCTGCTCACACATTCCACATCCGACACAACGCTCTTGAGCCACCACTAACTGCAACGCATTAAAATCCATCGAAAGTGCCTCGACCGGACACTTCGACACGCAGGCATGACAACCTTGGCCTGCCGTACAGACGCGGTGCGACACGGTCGCCACACCCATCCGCACGTCGAAACAATCCGCAACCGGCACGAGCGCCTC
Source organism: Nitrospira defluvii (assembly GCA_016199015.1). Classification (GTDB taxonomy): domain Bacteria; phylum Nitrospirota; class Nitrospiria; order Nitrospirales; family Nitrospiraceae; genus Nitrospira_A; species Nitrospira_A defluvii_B. The sequence continues at coordinate 2,913 of JACQHN010000166.1, read as the reverse complement.
CGTCGCACAGGCTGCGATACAGGGGAAATCGTCGCATAATTCGCAAGCGATTTGATTGGAAAAAATCACCGGACTGCCGTTCGATACATCGCTTACGATGGCCCCAGGAGGACAGACTTTGATACAGTCGCTGCAGCGAGTGCATCGTTCAAGAAACATCACTTCATCGACCGCACCGGGAGGACGCAACCAGTCCGTCCGTACCGGAGCCACAGGCTGCTCACGGGGCGCGTCTTTGTGCGCAGCAAATTCCCGCGCCGCCTTGGCCACCGACACGACGGAGTCTTTCAGAAAGTCTCGACGTCCGTATTTCGGATCACCGGCCATCACAGGATCCTGACTACATCACACCATCGGCGCGCAACTTGTACACTTCCACACAACGATCACAGGCGCCATACTCGACATCCCAGCCCGGATGATTTTCTCGGATGAAGTCCAGGATGTATCCTTCCAATTTGGTTTCCATATCTTCCACCCATGAATAGGTGGGGAAGCGGCATAATGGACAAGGAAATCCCGGCATGAGCATCACCTTATTGGTGGTCTCCGGAACCTCTCCCCCTTCAACGTCCACCGCGCGATCCAAGATACGCAGCGTGTCGGTCGCCATTTCCACCAATTCCGAATGCGTGAAATAGCTGGTCTGCCACAGACCTTCAAACACCGACTTCAACTGAGCCGGGGGAATTTTTCGGTACCACGACCGAAACTCTTTGAACCGATCTTCCTTCGACAGCATCGGCTCCTTGCCGAGAACGATCAGCCGACTATCGACGCTGATATTCCAGAGGATTCGATAACGATGCAGAATCAGGGTTTCTTCTCCGGGGTTTTGCCCGACCCTCGTATCAGGGTCATACCCGAATGTGGGATCGAGCATGTCATGGATGTGCATGAGCTCGTGACGACAGTAGCGCGTGAGGGCCGGATCGTAGAATCGTCTTGGAATCAGCTTGATGCCGACTCCCTTCAAACCCTTTTCCTCGAATTGCTTGGCCAGGTCGTGTTCGACGGAGCCCCACTTCCGCAGCACATCGACCCCTTCCTGATCTTCCTTCAGCACACCTTTGACCAGCACCACGCCGACACGCTGCTTCAATTCAGGAAATTCGTTGAAGGCGTCGCGGATGATATCGGAGAAGCCCCAGATTCCGAACAAATACTGATACAGCTTCTTGAACTCTGCCTCGCGATCATCGAGCGTAAACTTCTCATAGATCGGATCGGCGAGTTCGTGAAACTCTTTATAGTAGGTCGGATCCCCTTCCCGTTCCGTCTTTTCAATGAAGGAGTCGATCACCTCCTGCAGTAAGGCCGGCTGAAAACGGATCTCCATCGACGGCTTGGATACTTCTACTCCGGTTGCCATTAAGACCTCACATGTTCTGGTTCAGTGAAGGGATGAAACCCGCGCGAGCGCTGTGCTTGACTTGCTCCCAGTCCTTCTCTTACGATCATCGAAACGACCGCCGATTATACAAACCCCTCGGCGATTTTTGCAAACCGCTGAGGGTAGGCAGGGGCCCGGTGGCCCCCGCTCAGACAGGGACGAGGCACAGACTTTATGAGCAATCACCCCACCGCGCCCCCAACGACTCCCTCCGCTGGACATCTGAATAGTCCGGGGGGAACCGTCCCGACGACGCTGCCGACTATTGACCATCTAGAGTATTGGAAGGCAGGTCTGCGGGAACTCAAGACCTTTCGAGGACATTCCCATGGAGTCTGGGCTGTCGCCTATGCCCCCGACGGGCAAACGATTGTGAGCGGAGGCGTCGATCGGTATGTCCGCATCTGGGATATCGAAACCGGGCGGCTCCTGCGTTCGCTGCGCGGTCATACCGCAGACATCCGTGCACTAGTGTTCACGCCCGACGGCCGCACGCTCGCCTCGGGTAGTGAAGATCGGACCATCCGTCTCTGGAATCCTAAGACCGGGGAACCGACGAAACTCCTGTTCACTCGCTATGACCACAATGTCTGCAGCCTGTCGCTGTCCCCTGACGGCCTTATGTTGGCCCGCGGCAGTCACAACAAGGACATCAAGATCTGGGAGGTCACGACGGGAACCGACCTCATGACCCTGCTGGGAAAAGATCAATTCGATCACCACTGGTCGGTCTGTGTGGCGTTCTCGCCCGACGGAATGCATCTCGCCAGCGGATCGGACATCGGCAAGATCAGAATCTGGGAAGTGCTGCCGAGCGGCGAAGAAAAGATTCTCCACAACGGCCATTGGGAAGAATCCGAGGAGGATTCGACGGAAACCCGCGGCTTCTTCATCGAAGATGATGGAGGATTCCAGAAGCCAATGGAGTTTTGGATCGGCGCGATGGTATTCACACCGGACGCGAAACTACTGATCACCGGAAGCCGGGACAATACGATCCGCTTCTTTGAAATGCCGACCATGAACGAACTTCGCATCCTGCGGGGGCATAACGGATGGGTACGGTCGTTGGCTGTCTCGCCGGACGGAAAAGTGCTCGTGAGCGCGGGCGACGACAGCACAATCCGATTCTGGGACATCGCCACGGGCCGCAACTTCCGGACCGACAAGAGCCATACCGGAGCGGTGCGCGGCATCACACTTTCCCCCGACGGCTTGCGCCTGGCCAGCGCCTCATGGGATCGCACCGTGAAACTGTGGGAAGGTGGCCCGGAGCCGATAGAGTAACTTAGTCGGCTTCCTCCTCCGCCTCGCCCCTGGCGGAGGAGATGCCGTACCGCTTGCACTTGTCCCACAAGGCTTTTCGGGACAGCCCCAATAAACTGGCGGCATTGGTTCGATTGCCGTCCACCTGCTTCAACACCTCGACAATGTAATCCCGCTCGAATGCTTCCCTCGCTGTCGCCAAGGTCATGGGCGCGGCCACGGTCGGCTTCTTGATCTCCATGGCCAGTCCTTCC
>JACQHN010000165.1 GCA_016199015.1 Nitrospira defluvii | reverse complement strand
GTTCCCTTCCCAGGTTAGGATCTCACCCTCGCCAAATTCAGCCGTGAAGGCATAGGCATTTTTGTCGCCTCGCCGCGTACTGAAATTCTGCAGCGTAATTTCGATGGGGACGATATCGATTGAAACCGGCTTCCGTTTGGTATCGTCCCGAAACTCGATCACTCCCTGCCGGATGCTCAGGAGACGAATGTCCACCGGCGGCAGCGGTTGCGTCTCCGCATTCGCGTTTGGGGTCGACGCCTCTGCGGGCGGGTCATGTTTTTCAGTGCCCGGAGGGACAAGATCCAGCAAATTCAGTTTGCCGTCGGTTTGAATGTGTACGAGGCCGAACGGGAGAGTGAGTCGGATTTCGTCGAACAGGAAGGCTGAACGGACGAGTGAGGTCCCCTCAAAATTCACGAACAATTCCTGGAAACCCAGCATCGGCGTTTGGTCCGGTTCCTGAATCTCGAACGACGACAGGGTGAGTGAAAACGTAAATGGATTGAACCGAATATCGCCTACTAATACGGGATGACGCAGGCGCTCGGACAAAGCTGGAATGCCATAGGTCTTGACGGCATAGGGCACGGCGATAAAGCCGAGCAGCGCATACAATGCGACGACTCCGCACACCAGGATCAGGACTGTTCGATATCGCGAAAGGACGGGCATGACTAGAGAAGAATGATCGTGGTGCGCCCGGCTGGAATCGAACCAGCGACCCTCAGCTTAGAAGTTTCGTGCTCTGAGTTCTACACAACCCTACCAAGCACCTTATACCTTGTTATATCGAAGAGTTGGGAGTACTATAAACCTTATGCTCTACCCTCTTCCCCCCTCTAATTCCCTCTCTTCGTTCTACATATTTTCTACACATGCGATGCCGCGAACCACAGACTGGAGGCTGAATGCCTAGACTCACAAAGAGATTGATCGAGAATGCGGCGCTTCCCAAGCAGGGACAAGCCTTCTTACGTGACGACTTGCTACGCGGATTCGGGGTGCGCCTGACACCGGGAAGCAAGTCCTTCTTTCTCGAAAAACTCATCCATAGACAGGTACGACGGTTGACGCTTGGCCGCTTTGGAGAAATGACGCTGGATGAGGCGCGGGCCATTGCAAAAAAGAAGATGGTGGAGATCGACGAGGGACGTGATCCGGTTGCCGAACGTCGCCAGCGAAGCATTGCCCCCACCTTTCGCGACCTGGAACAGATGTATCTGACCAGGCACGCGGCCCTGAAGAAATCACGGGCCAACGATGAGGCGATTCTAAACCATCATCTCGCCTACTTGCGACCAAGAAAGTTAGTAAGTATTACGCGGGATGAAATCGCCCGGCTGCATAGCAGGATCGGGACAGAGCCTAGCTCTGTCATTCGTCCCGGCAGGCCTGTTCAACGCCCCATGCCGCGAACCGCGAACCAGACCCTAGCGCTTATCCGGAGCATGTGGAATCTCGGTATGGATTGGGGGCTCATCCCACCAGGGCCGAACCCTTGCCTTCGGATCAAGAAGTTCCCAGAAATCTCGCGTGAGCGGTTTGTGAAGCCCGATGAATTGCCCCGCCTGTGGAAAGCCATGGGTGATGAGCCGAACCCTTATGTTCGAATCGCGTTTTTGGTTGGACTCCTGACAGGTGCCCGAAGGAACGAAGTGCTTGCGATGCGTTGGGAGGACCTCGACCTGTCACAAGGGCTGTGGGTGATTCCATCGACCAAGGCAGGCCGCTCGCATGTGGTCCCGCTCCCACGTCCGGCGCGTGAAGCGTTGATCGGCCTTCCGAGACTGGAGGGCAACCCCTTCGTCTTTTGTGGCCGGTGGGGGCGAAGTCACCTCGTGAACGTCAGCAAGCCATGGCAACGCATTCGCACGGAGGCGGGCTTAGAGGATGTGCGGATTCATGACTTGAGGCGAACGCTTGGTTCGTGGCTTGTCGCGGCTGGGGCCTCATTGCCTTTGATTGGAAAAGCGCTCAATCACACGAATGTTTCGACCACACAAGTGTATGCACGGCTGCAACTGGATCCGGTGCGGCTGGCGTTAGAGGCGAATGCGGAGCGGATGTTGACCGTGATTGATGCGGCTCGGGTAGCGGAGGAGGATCAGTCAAGATGACTCGAAAGCATCGGACAAATAATAAGAGCAAGGACCTAGCGAAAGGCAAGAAAAGGCCGTCAGTGAGAGCTATGGGGCCGAAGAACGGTCAAAATCTTGGGAGCACAACAGTTCAGCGAGAACGCAGCACCCCTCCAGCCCTATCTGAAATCGATCGGTTTGAAGCGTTGATAAGGCATCCTCAGTTCCAAAATGAAATGCGAGAGCTAGAAGGACATATCCCTTCTAATGATCTGAGTGCAATAAATAAAGTTTGCAGCCTCAAGAGAAGGTGGGGTCTGCGGCTTGGAGTTGAATTGTGTGCGCCTGATTGGATTGAGGACACACGCCGGGCGATTACACATGAGGGGAAACGCGTATTCATCGATGATGCAATAGAAGCTGGTATTATGCTGGCCTGCTCAGGCGAATCAGTAATTCGTGACGAAATGTTATGCGGTATAGAACCAGGACAAAACTTCATCTGGATGCGTATAAATCTGCAGCATCCGCTTACCACGCTGGTTGATCAATTTAAAGGTATAGTAGTCCAAAGGAAATTTAATTGTGGATTCCAGGACAGACGAATTCGCGGGCATCAGGTCTCAATTTGGGGCGTTTGGGATAAACACAAAATTGAGGGCAAAACTCTTCTTCGAGTTGCTCAAGAAGAATGCGGGCTGAAGGAGAATCCAGCATACTCATCAGAAGTCAAAAGAGTGTTCGAGGCAGTTAGAATTGCATATGCAAAAGCCGAATCCATCCTAGAACAAATCTCCCCCCGATAAAATTCCCCATCCCTTCCCTTGCAGGCGTAAGTAATTTATTACGCCTGTCTCTACCTAAAGATACCGATACCTGTAGAGTTCCCTTCATGGCGTTTATCAATCATGGGGGACGTATGAAGATTGCAACTCAACGGCATGATGATGATCAACTCCTTGATGACTCTTGGTTGGCCAAGTATCTGAAGTTCGAGCGCAAGACTGCTCAGGCGTGGCGCACACGCGGAGGTGGTCCGCCATTCATTAAGGTGGGCCGTTTGATACGCTATCGGAAGGCAGATGTGGACGCGTGGATCGAAAGCCGACGGGTGTCCTCGACCAGCGATTCGGTGAGATGAGCATTAAGGTTCTCGGCATGGTCTGGAAAGGCTCCGGAGCGAAAGGCGGCGATCTGCTAGTCGCGCTCGCCATTGCCGATTTTGCCGATGACGATGGGAACGCCTATCCGTCCATTCCTACCTTGGGCAAAAAATCTCGCCTCAGTGATCGGCAAGTGAAACGCGCAATCCAGAATCTGGAGAGTCTTGGAGAACTTAAAATTCTTCGTGGGAAAGGTCCCTGTGGCACGAACCGCTACAAACTGCGGGGTGACATCTTGTCACGTGTCAATTTGTCATGGGGGGTGACAAATGAAGCAGCAGGGGGTGACATTTGCGACAGATGGGGGGTGACACCCATGTCACCCAATCCGTCAGAAGAAACCGTCACTCGCTCAAGGGTTCAGGTTTTGAAAAGTTTTGGAAGTCATACCCACGTAAAAAATCCAAGGGCGATGCGAAGAAGGCATGGCAGACTATCAAGCCGGACGAGCAGCTCCAAGACCGCATTTCTGGTGCGTTAGAGCGGGCCAAGACTTCGGCGGATTGGCGCAAGGAGGGCGGGAAATACATTCCGTATCCCGCCTCCTGGTTACGGGCTGAAGGTTGGGAGGACGAAGATGCCACGGTGGATTGTTGTGCCGTTCCAACCGTCTGTGCTGAGAAGATTCTCAGCACCAATGGACGAAACTATACCTCATGTGGAAAACCGATCGCCCCGGAGCAGACACCACCTGCATATCCCTTCTGCGCCGATCATCTCCGAAACAGACAACAGATTAACGCCCGCCTCACCAACGGACAAACCTCATGACTGCGCCGACCATCGAACAGCCCAGCGTGCCGCCACACGATCAGGAAGCCGAACAGGCCATTCTTGGGGCCATCCTGCTCTGTCCAGGGGTCTTAACAATCGTGGGCGAACACGTAACCGAACATGACTTATACGACTTTCGTTATCGGAAAATTTTTGCAGCCATGTGCCGGCTGGCAGATGCCGGCAAGGCGATCGACAACGTTACGGTTAGCGAAGATTTGAAGCGGGCTGGAAGTCTTCAGGAGATCGGTGGATCGGCTACTGTGGCGGAACTCATTCAAGCTGTGCCGTCGGCTTCCAACGTCATGACGCATTGCCGAATCGTTCGAGAGAAAGCGCGACGGCGAGAGCTGCGCCGCATTGGTTACGAGCTGTGCGTTCAAGCCTACGATGAGCAAGAATCCCTACCGGCAATCGTCGAGCGAGCTGAGCAAGAGATTCTGTCACTAGATCACATCGGCACCGCTGAGCTTCTTCCCTCGATTGGGCAACTCGTCAATGATCGATTGACCCACCTCGAAATGCTGTACAAGCGAAAAACCACCATCACCGGCATTTCGACGGGCTTCAGCTCCTTGGATGCGCTGACCGCTGGGCTTCATCCGGGAACGCTGAACATCATCGCCTCCCGAACGAGCATGGGGAAAACGTCTCTGGCCTTGTCCATCGCGGCTCATGTCGCATTGTGCGAGCACCAACCTGTCCAAATGTTCAGCCTGGAAATGTCGAAAGAGGAATTGATCGATCGCTTGTTTTCCCAAACAGCACTGGTCGACCTCCACGCCATTCGGACCGGACAGGTACAAAACGCCGATTGGATGCACATTGCCAACGCGGCAGAGCAACTCTCGAACGCGCCCCTGCACATCGATGATTCTGGCACGTTGACCATGACACAGCTTCGGAGGCGTGCCAGACGAGCGAAGGCTAAAACCGGAATGGGGCTGATGATTGTGGACTATCTGCAGCTGATGACACCCAGCCTGCGAGGAGAATCGCGACAGCAAGAGATCGGTGATATGTCTCGATCTTTGAAGCTTTTGGCCAAAGAACTGGCGGTTCCCATCGTGGCCTTATCTCAGCTCAACCGGAAGGTCGAGGATCGAAATGATAAGCGCCCCATGCTGTCCGATCTGCGTGACAGCGGCGCCATTGAGCAGGATGC
>JACQHN010000164.1 GCA_016199015.1 Nitrospira defluvii | reverse complement strand
GCCAAGGCGGGTTCGGCGGGAACTTCGGCGGGATGGGCGGAGGGACGAGCGGGGAGGGGTGGAAGTAGGGGAGAGGGCGGGCTGGTCGTCCTCTTGCTCGCGGAACGCGCACGCTGGGAAGGTGCTCGTCCGACGCGCGCAGTCGAGGACCCACCAGCCCACCCTCTTTGGGGAGGTGAAGTGAGCGAAGGGGCCTGTCGGACGGTCCTTCTTGCTCGCAGAACGCGCACGATGAAACTGTGCTCGTCCCATGCGCGCAGTGAAGGACAACCCGACCACCCCCTTACTGAGAAGCGGGAAATACAAGAGAGGGCAGACCCTCGTTGGCCGCGCGCAGTGGGAGACCAATCGCGCCACGCTATGGATGAGATGCAGTGAAGAACCTCGGAGAAATCACTTGGACTGAGGTCGGAATCCTGGCAGGATGCCCAGGGGTTTTATCTAGAATCGCAAGGCAATTGGCATGTTATACGGAACCAGATAATACATAGTTAGGCGCTACTCGTAAATTGAGGAGATTGTTCAATGAAGTATTTTATTTGGTTCTTTGCTGTACTTTTGGCATCGGCAATAGCTAGTGCGGCCGAAAATGTGTCGAAGGAAACTGCAATTGAGTTCCTTCAGCTTTCACGAATGGAGCAAACTATTGATGCGTCAATTAAGGAGTATGAGGCCCAATTACATCAAAATGCGGCTCCTGAAATTAAAAAACAGATACACCAACTCATGGTCGGTACAATGAGTTGGGCTGCAACCAAAGATGATCTTGCTGCTGTAGTTATTCGCCTTTACACGAAAGAAGAAATCGAAGCCGCAATGGCTTTCATGAAAACTCCGCTAGGCGCATCATTTACCGCCAAAAGTGAGGCATTTGCTAGAGAATATGCGGCAATCATTTCTGCGAGAATGAATAGGGTGATAGAAGAGTGTTGCATCCAGAAAAAGTAGTGCCTAACTACTCGTTGCAGCCGACGGCCAAACCGCTACGTGCGTTGGCTTCCCTCGCTGCGCTCGGCGCGGCTGAACTCTGCCTTTGGGCGGCAACAGTGAAACAACGGTGACCAAGGACGAGGCCATCGCCCTACTGAAAGGGCCATACAGCCGCGAGATGCGGAAGGTTGCGACGGACTACACGTCCGTGATTTTCTGGGCAGACCGACCGGGCCAGGGGTGCGACACCAGGATCGGCAATGGGTCCGTCTTCTTTCTTGACCTCGGGGAGGGTACCTTCGCTGTAACCGCCGACCACGTGTTCCAGGGCTACCTAGATCGCAAGGCTGAGCGAGCGGATTTGGTCTGCCAAATTGGGAACAACCTATTTGATCCGGAAGCGAGCCTCATTGACCGCGATCGGAAATTGGATATCGCGACCTTTCGAGTCGACGAACGCACGCTCGCTAAGGACGGCAAGATCCCGCATCGGCCGCTTCTCGCTGCCTGGCCGCCAAAACCACCGGATCAGGGCAAGGGCGTCTTCTTCTCCGGGTTCCCGCGCATGTACTGGAGCGAACTTCGACCGCTAACGTTCGAGTGGGGTTCGTACTTCGCTATCACCGTCGCGACGAGCGTCACAGACGATTACGTTGCCAGCCAGTTTGAGCGGAGCGATATGGTGGACGCCTTCGGTAGCGGGTTGCCTCCCGCGGGACAGTGGCTCGGCGGCTTGAGCGGCGCTGCGTTGTGGACGCTCGTTGAAACGGAACTCTTCTCCTGGCGACTCGGAGGTGTCATCTACGAGTACAGCAGCGACTTCGAGATACTGTTCGCCAGGAGACCTGATCGTCTGAAGGCAGACGGTCGGTTATTGCACTAGCCATGTGCCCGCCCAACAAGCGATTAGAGCGGATCGGCCCGTGGTCGGCCGGTCATTGCCCAGCATCCGCGGGTGCCTTCCGCTCACCGCCGATCGTTGGGCAGCAGAGGACCGGGGGTAACAGTGACTGATCCGGATAATCGACCGCGCGAGGACGTTACGATCAGCGTCGAAAGAATGATGCGCTTCTGCTATCTGGCTCAGATGCAGTTCGAATGCGCCGCCGGTGACACGAAGGCTCTACCGCTCCACCTGACTCGATTTGGCACACTGGTACTTGAGACGGCCAGCTTCCTGTACTCTCTCTTCGAAGACAGACCAGACTCGATCGATCTGGTGAGGGTGTGGCGCAGCTTTGACCATCCATTCGGCAATGAATTGCAGGACTCGGTCACGAGGCTAAGTCCCTTCAAGGACGAGCTGAAGCTTGTGCGAAATCGTCTCGGCTTCCACGGCAGTCTCAGCCGCAGCCACGAGCGAGCTGGACTCGGTATCTTCGATGTGGACAGCGGCCGCGCGCATGACTTTGCACGCCTTGTCAGGGATATGCAGCAGCTTTTCCTGCGCATGATCGCTTGGTACATGAAAGGGATGGACATCTCCACGCGCCCGGCGGAGATGTGGAACGAGTTCGTCAACGAGCTCCAGGGCCCCTCCTCGGTGCAGGGCTCGGTATGACCATCCCCGCTGCATCTCTGCCCAACCTCACTGTCGAGCGGACGGTGAAGAAATGGTGTCAGGAATGATTTAGAGTGAATGCAGGCCAGCTGGAGTTGGTGGCTATACGCGTCTCTGCACTTATTTGCCTTCTTCGAGATCCGCAGATCTCCCCAGCTGATGAGTTTGATCCGCGAGGGATCGACCGCGTCTCAGGCTGTTAACACAGGGAGAGATAAAAGGGGTCGGACCCCTTAAATTTGGCACGAGGTCTCGGGTTTTGGATCACGGTCACGACCGCCAGCGGGGCACTCTGGTTCCTCTGGTGGCTCAGCCGCCCGGATCTGCGTCATCCCTATGCGCGCCTGCGGCGCGGAGAATATTGGGCGAGCGGCCAAGGCGGGTTCGGCGGGAACTTCGGCGGGATGGGCGGAGGGACGAGCGGGGAGGGGTGG
>JACQHN010000151.1 GCA_016199015.1 Nitrospira defluvii | reverse complement strand
TACCGCGGCCACCTCGATAAGATCAGCGACAATATGTTCTTGGGTGCGAATAGCGCGTTTTCATCAGAGCCCGGCAAAGGCACGGATGTGCTGACCGGTGAATCGGGCCTCACCATTGCTCAGATTGCCCGCCGCTACAAGATGAAGGGCATTGGATCCGTCGTGGTAGGCGATGAGAATTACGGTGAGGGCAGCAGCCGCGAGCATGCGGCGATGTCGCCGCGGTTCCTCAACGTCCGCGTCGTGATCACCAAGGGCTTTGCCCGTATTCACGAGACGAATTTGAAGAAGCAAGGAATCTTGGCGTTGACCTTCGCTGATCCGAAGGACTACGAGAAGATCGAACAGCACGACCGCATCAGCGTGACGGGGCTGAACAGTTTGGCGCCCGGCAAGCCGGTGCAGGTGACCATCCACAAGGCGGATGGCGCGTCGCTCACCATTCAGGCGAATCACAGCATCACCGAGCAACAGATTGCATGGTTCAAGGCTGGTTCTGCGCTGAACGCGCTGAACTAATAGAGCATTGAAAGAGGGAAAATCATGACGACGGCCAAAGCATCTAAAATTATTTATACAAAAACCGATGAAGCCCCGATGTTGGCGACGTATTCGTTTCTTCCCATCATCAACGCCTTCAGCAAGGCGGCCGGTATGTCGGTGGAGTTGCGAGACATTTCTCTGGCCGGGCGTATTCTCGCCGTGTTCCCCGAATACCTGACACCCGAGCAGAAGCAGGCGGACGCGCTGTCCGAATTGGGCGAACTGGCCAAGCAGCCGGAAGCGAATATCATCAAGTTGCCGAATATCAGCGCGTCGCTTCCCCAGCTGCAGGCCGCTATCAAGGAGCTGCAGGGCCAGGGCTACAAGCTGCCCGAGTATCCGGAAAATCCAAAAGACGACAAAGAGAAGGACATCAAGGCCCGCTACGACAAAGTCAAAGGCAGTGCCGTCAACCCGGTGCTGCGCGAAGGCAATTCCGACCGCCGCGCGCCGCTCTCCGTGAAGGCCCATACCAGAAAGCATCCGCATAAGATGGGCGCCTGGAGTTCGGACTCCAAGACGCATGTAAGCCATATGAAGGGCGGGGATTTCCGGTCCAACGAAAAGTCTCTGACGACGACGGCGGCGACCGAGGCGCGGATCGAGTTCGTCGGCCAGGACGGCAAGACGACCGTGCTCAAGCCGAAAGTGGCGTTGCAGGCCGGGGAAGTCGTCGATGCGACGTTCATGAGCAAGCGGGCCCTGCGCCAGTTCATCGAGGAGCAGATCGAAGATGCCAAGCAGCAGGGGGTCTTGTTCTCGATCCACCTGAAAGCCACCATGATGAAGATCTCGGATCCCAAGATCTTCGGTCATGCCGTGACGGTGTATTACAAGGACGTGTTCGAAAAGCACGGTGAGACGCTCAAGAAACTGGGCGTGGATCCGGACAACGGCCTCGGCGACCTCTATGCGAAGATCAAGGCCTTGCCGGACGATCAACGCAAAGCTATTGAAGCCGACATCCAGGAGGTCTACAAGAAGCGGCCTCCCATGGCGATGGTGAATTCCGATAAGGGGATCACCAACCTGCATGTGCCCAGCGATATCATCATTGATGCCTCCATGCCGCCGGTCATTCGCGACAGCGGCAAGATGTGGGGTCCTGACGGCAAGCTGGCTGATACCAAGTGCGTGATTCCCGATGCCAGCTACGCGCCGGTCTACCATGAGGTCGTTGAATTCTGTAAGAAGTATGGCGCCTTGGATCCGAAGACGATGGGCAGCGTGCCCAACGTCGGTCTCATGGCGCAAGCGGCCGAGGAATATGGTTCGCACGACAAGACGTTCAAGGCGCCAGGTAACGGCACGATCCGCGTGGTGGATGCCTCAGGGCAGGCACTACTGGAGCATAAGGTGGAAGAAGGCGATATTTGGCGCATGTGCCAGGTGAAGGATGTCCCGATTCGGGACTGGGTCAAGCTGGCGGTGAGTCGTGCGAAGGCCACCGGCGCCCCAGCGATTTTCTGGTTGGACAAGACCAGAGCGCACGATGCGCAATTGATCACGAAGGTTGAAACCTACTTGAAAGATCACGACACCAAGGGCCTCGACATCCGTATCATGACGCCGGCCGATGCGACGCGTTTGTCGTTGGAGCGGATCAAGGAAGGGAAGGACACGATCTCTGTGACGGGGAACGTGTTGCGCGACTACCTCACGGATCTGTTCCCGATTCTCGAAATCGGGACCAGCGCCAAGATGCTCTCGATCGTTCCGCTTCTGAACGGCGGGGGGCTCTTCGAGACCGGTGCCGGAGGGTCTGCTCCAAAACATGTGCAGCAGTTCCAGGAAGAAGGGTATCTGCGGTGGGATTCGCTGGGTGAATTCCTGGCGCTGGTCGCCTCCTTAGAACATCTGAGCAAGGTATCCAACAACGCTTCCGCAAAGATCCTGGCGGATACGCTTGATCGAGCCAATGCCAAGTTCCTGGAGAGCAACAAATCTCCAGCCCGCAAGGTGGGCGAGATCGATAACCGTGGCAGCCATTTCTATCTCGCGTTGTACTGGGCGCAGGCGTTGGCTCAGCAGACGCAGGATAAGAACCTGCAGGCGCGCTTTGTCAAAATCGCCAAAGACCTCGAACAGAACGAAGCCAAGATTTCGACCGAGCTCCTGGCCGCTCAAGGGAAGCCAGTGGACGTGGGTGGGTATTACCACCCCAACGATGACAAGGCGTCCAAGGCGATGCGTCCAAGCGCAACCTTGAATGCCATTGTCGACGCGATTGCCTAGGAAAGCCGTCAGTGGTCAGCTGTCAGCGCTGAGCCAATAGGAAATCCGAAGGCTGAAAGCTGATGGCTGAGAGCTGATAGCGGATTTTGGAGACCATGGCACAAGAAGACGCCAATGTAATCGATCAGCCGGAAGTATTGCGCCATAGGATGGTGACGATCGAAATCTCCGGCAAGAAGTATGAGGTGCCGGAGGGCGTCACCGTGATCAAGGCCCTATGGTACACGGGGCAGGAAGTGGTGCGGGGGGCCGGCTGTCTCGGTGGGTTCTGCGGCGCCTGTGCGACCTACTACCGAACGAAGGATGATCCTAAGGTGCGAACGTGCCTGGCCTGTCAAATGGCCGTGGAGGACGGCATGTCCTTCACCATTATGCCCCCGTTCCCTGCGCGGAAGGCCCTGTACGACATCCAGACTCTCAAGGACCCAAAGCAAGACCTGTTCAATCTCTATCCCGAAGCCCCGCTCTGTCGTAATTGTAATGCTTGCACGGAGGCCTGCCCGCAGAAAATCGATGTGCGGGAAGGCGTTTGGAAAGCCGTATTCGGCGACTTCAAGAGCGTGTCGGAGATGTTCATGGACTGTGTCATGTGCGGGATGTGCACGCCGGTCTGTATTGCCGATATTGCTCCCAATCTTGTGGCTCTGTATGTTAGCCGAGCGCAAGGCGCTCACTTCACTGAAAGGCCTCAAGGGCTTGAGACACGCATCAAGGAAATTCAGGACGGCCGCTTCAATGAGGAGTGGAACAAGGTCCTTGCAATGAACGAAAAAGAGCTGGCCGATCATTGTGCGACAGTGAAGTAATGCATTGTGCCGTCAGCCGGTCTTCGGGGGATTTGCCTGGCGATCGTGCTCCCTGCTGAAAGCGAAATCATGGATATTCATGCGCTCCAACAAATTGTTCACCAGACTCGGGATGCTCGCCGCAAGCAGACCATCCCGAAATTTTCTGCCGCAGACTGCGACCAGTTGATTCATACGTACCACCCCGACTACCGGGCCAGCGCCTATCGCCCGATTCGATTCGGACCGAACGCCAACGACAAGACAGTTATTGAACTGGCGGCCTTGCTCGAAGGCGACAGTCCCATTGCGGACAATGCCGACCTGACACCCCACTACACGACAGATGTCTTGGTCATCGGTGGAGGGGGAGCCGGGTGCGCTGCGGCGCTGCATGCCCACGCGACCGGCGCGAAGGTCATTCTGGCCACCAAGCTTCGGCTGGGCGATTCCAACAGCGTAATGGCTCAGGGGGGGATGCAGGTCTCTGTGGCCCCTGAGGACTCTCCTGTCACCCATTTCCTCGATACGCTTAAGGGCGGCCACATGCAGAACGACCATGAGTTGCTCAAAGTGATGGTCGAAGAAGGCCCCTCGATTGCAAAGTGGCTGATCGAACTGGGCGTGCTCTTTGATCGACAAGCGGATGGCAATCTGCATGTGAAGAAAGGGGGAGGCAGTTCCAAGCCACGCCTTTTGACCTGCTCAGACTATACCGGCCTTGAGATCATGCGCGTGCTGAAGGACGAAGTCCTGAATAAAAAGATCCAACTTCTCGAATTTTGCGCGGCGGTCGAGTTGCTCAGCGACGACAACGGCCACTGCACCGGGGCGATCTTCAAGGATCTCGACAATCATCGGCAGGTGGTTGTCGCAGCTAAATCGGTGATTCTCGCGACCGGTGGCATCGGCCGGTTGCATATTCAGGGATTCCCCACGAGCAATCACTATGGTGCAACCGGAGACGGCTTGTGCCTCTCGTACCGGATGGGCGCGAAGCTCGACCACATCGATACGTTTCAGTATCACCCGTCGGGCGCGGTCTATCCAGAACAGTTGATCGGGGCGTTAGTCACGGAAGGCATTCGATCAGAAGGCGGCCATCTCGTGAATGCCAAGGGCGAGCGCTTTGTGAACGAGCTCGATACGCGCGACGTCGTGTCCTCCTCGATCATCCGCGAGTGCGAAGAAGGTCGCGGCATTCGCACCATGTCAGGTCGTGTCGGCGTGTGGTTGGATACCCCGCTCTTAGATGCGGAACATGGACCTGGAACGGTCGAGAAGCATTTTCCTGCGATGATGATGCAGTTCGAGCGGTTCGGGATCGACATCAGCAAGGACCCAGTGCTGATCTATCCGACGCTGCATTATCAGAACGGCGGCGTGAAGATCGATACGAATTCCGAAACCAACGTAAAGAATCTCTTTGTCGCCGGTGAAGCATCCGGCGGCTTGCATGGACGCAATCGATTGATGGGCAATTCGCTGCTCGACCTGATGGTTTTTGGTAGACGCTCAGGCCTCACGGCCGCGTCTCGTGCCGGATCCATGCAACAAGGGACACTCACGGTCAAGCATCTCCAGCGATTCCGTGCTGAAGCGAAGAAGCACGGTAACTCCAGTGGCGTGATCTCTCCCATGATCCTTCCTGCCTACACACGTAAGGAATAGAGAGCATATGGCTTATAGCTGATAGCGTATGGCCGGAAGCCGAACCGCCATCAGTCCTGAGCCATAAGCCATTAGCCATCAGCCATTAGCTCTTAGAGGTTACGATGAACGTTCATGAATTTCAGGCCAAGCAGTTGTTTGCGCAGTTTGGGGTACCCGTGCCACGCGGAAAAGAAATTACGTCTCCGGAAGCGGCGACGACCTGGGCCAACGAGCTGAATACCCCGGTGTTTGTCGTAAAGGCGCAGATCCATGCGGGCGGGCGTGGCAAAGCCGGTGGCGTCAAGATCACGAAGGACAAGGCGGCCGTCGGTGGATTGGCCAAGGAGTTGATCGGCAAGACCTTGATCACTCACCAGACCGGACCGAAGGGAAGAAAGGTCCATCGGCTGCTCTTGGAAGAAGGGGCCAACATCGCCAAAGAGCTGTATCTGAGCATTTTGGTGGACCGCGATACCGGCTGGCCGACGTTTATCGCCAGCACCGAAGGTGGCATGGAAATCGAAGAGGTCGCGGAAAAGACTCCGGAGAAGATCATCAAGGAAGCGATCGATCCCGCAGTCGGATTCCAGGGGCACAATGGGCGCAATGTGGCCTTTGCCTTGGGGCTTCAAAATATGGAGCCGGCCGTCATCAATCCCTTCGTGCAGATGCTCGGCAATCTCTATCGCCTCTTTATGGAAAAGCATGCCGCGCTCGTCGAAATCAACCCGTTGATCATCACCAAGGAAAAGACCTTGGTGGCGCTGGATGGGAAGGTGTCGCTCGACGACAACGGCCTCTTTAAGCATGAAGATGTTCAGAAGATGCGGGACCTCAACGAAGAAGATCCGCTGGAAATTGAAGCCACGGCGAACAATCTCAACTACGTGAAGCTTGACGGCAACATCGGCTGCATGGTGAACGGC
>JACQHN010000163.1 GCA_016199015.1 Nitrospira defluvii | reverse complement strand
TCGACCGCATCGAGACCGGGAATACGTCGCAGAAAAATCTCTTTTCGTTTGGCCAAGTTGATGGCGTAAAAAACGACGGCGCCGAACATCAGCGCCAGCACCAGATTGTTCAGTTGATTCCAGTTCATCCAGTTCGGCTCCGGCGAGGCTACGACCGGCTGGGCAAGCGATCGCTCCTGACCCATCACGGATGCCACGGTGACGGCGTACGACTGGCCAGGCTTCAAGTCGGTGCCTTTCCCGTTCTTGATGAAGTAGACGTGGTCGCCCGGCTGTCCCGGCTTCGTCCACCAGGCCGCCTTCGCCTCGCGGACATAGTGACTGTTCGCAGGAAATTCGGCGAGGACTTTCCAGCCCGTCGGGTCTTGAGGCGCTCCTCCTTCGTGAAGCAGGACTTGATACTTGCCGGTTGCACTATCGGCTGTGGAAGGAGCCCAGGTGGCCGTGAGGCTGCCTCCGCCGTCGCTGGGACTGTCGAAGACCTCTAGCTGTTGCGGCGGGGCAAGGGCCGGCTGTGCCAAGAGGAGCGGCGGCGTAAGCGCGACGAGAGCGGCGATGAGTGGTACAAGACGGATGAAATGCTGCACGCGGCTCATGCTCCTTCGATCACTTCGATATTGGTACGGGGAACAACCGTGATCGTGCCGTCCGGAAACCGCACTTCGAGTACCCGGACTTCGCTCTCCGTCGGAATCGCTCTGAGTTCCGACGGCAAGCCGGATACGGCGCCGATCTTTCCGAACAGCGGATCTCTAATGATCCGCACCGGATCACCGATCTGAATCCCCTCGCGCTCAACCCGGTCTGGCCGGGCACCAGCGGAGAGTGACACCTGCGGTATGATGATTTCCGGTCGGATGACGCCGGCGCGGATTTGCGTCGCGCCTGAAATAGACGCCTTGTGGCCCGCGTGGGCGGACAGCAACGAGAAGGTCTTGGGAGCCATCGGGATCGCCCCGAATCCTTCCGTGAGAATCAACGTAAAACCGACCTGTTCCGAGCCGGTAATGGCCACGCCCAGATCATAGCCGAGGAGCGCCCGCAGGTCTTTGTCGTGGATGCCGCCGACGACCAAGCCGGCGACCCCGATTTCTTTGGCGCGCGTCAGGGTGGCGGCAGACAGAAAAGCGCCTCCGACCACGATTTTCCCTTTCATGGATGGAGTCAGCTGCTCGGGAACCAGCGGCTGGTCCGGCGCGGTCACACCCATGACCAGCTCGCCGCTGACTTCTCCGCCGATGCCGAAAATGCCTTGCACCAAGCTACAGACTAACTCGACCGTGACGCCCTGCTCGGGATGCACTTCGGCAATGGCGCCGTCGATATAGCCACGCAATTCGAGCACCCGCGGCGGTTCCCGCAACAGGATCTGGCCGGTGATCGTTGAAATCGATTCCAGCCTGCCGGTGATCGGCGAACGGATTTCGGTTTTAAACCATTTGATGAAGGGCTTGTTCTCGGCCAGCACGTCGTCTTTTTGAACGAGGTCTTTTTCTTTTTTGACGAGGTAGTCCTTAATCTCGTCGGGCGCAATACCCAGCTGGTTGGCGAGGTTGAGTGGAATGATCTTGCCCGGCAATTCCGCCCGAGCGACGGTGGTATCGGCATGCACCCTATCGCCCACCTTTACCAAGACCGTTCCGGGTAACGGCAGGATACGTCTGCGACGAACGGTGGTCCGTTCGGTGACGGTGAGTCCTGGTGTATAGGAATGCGCCATAGTCGGCTGAGAACAATAATTATGAATTATGAATGATGAATTCTGAGTTAGGGGTTCTAGCGATTTGCCTCTTTCCGATTTTGCAATTCATAATTCAGCATTTATAATTCAGAATTACTCGTCGGGTACAAGCCGACTGCCTGGTACCATCGCGTGAGAGCCGCGACGCGGGTTGCCTGATCGCTCGGCAACTGCAAGGGCCGACCGCGTCCGTCGAGCATGAGGCCGACGACGCCACCCTGGACTGTTCGTGTGAACGGCTGTCCCGGACCGTTCCCAAGATCGACCTGTTTGGCCGGCTGCATCGTCACGGTGGCCTGCTGTTCGCGAGTCAGACTGAACAGCTTGAGATCCCCGAAGGTCAGTGTGCCCTTCTCAATTCGTCCATCGGGCAGAGCCACTTCATAGTCTGCGCAGCGCTCCCCCTCTTTCCCCTGTCCGATCGGGGCGATGCAGGTGCCGAGGTAGACCATGCAATCACGCACGAAGACGTCGGTGGCCGCTTGTTCATTGACGGTGGAGAGCACGCCCAGGTGGGGCATCATAAAAATGCTGTCGACCGAAAGGGTCGTGACGCCGAGTGGCTCATACGCATCGACCATCATCAACATGGACTGGATGCGGCGAGGGGCATGCGACAAAATGCCCCCGCTGCCGACGATCAAATCCAGTTTCAACATGTCGATCAAGGTCTTGCCGGACGTGCGTTGCTCGAACACATCGGAGATGGTGCGTTCCTGCTGGACGCCTTTGAGCCCCGTCGCGAGAGACTTGTGGTGAATGAGCGCCAGCCGCAGGGCTTCGCGCGCGATGGCATGTTCGATTTGCAGTTCGTCGAGTGATTGCGGAATCGTCGTGGGCCGCACCATCTTATTCTTGATACGGTTCCGCAGGGTTTGTTCGTCGATGGTGAAGGGCACCCACCGCATGATGTTGTCGAGGCCCGCTTCCGCGAGGACGTTTGAAATGCTGTAAGACATGCCGAGATTGGCGCTGACCGTGCGGTTGAAGACGCCGTTGAAGACTGAGAACACGTCGGTGGTGGCGCCGCCGATGTCGACACCGATCAGGTTGATCCCCTCGCGTTTGGCGATGGTTTCCATGATGACACCGACCGCAGCCGGGGTCGGCATGATGGGCGCGCCGGCCATCTCGATGAGCTTTTTGTAGCCGGGCGCCTGCTGCATGACGTGTTCGAGAAACAGATCGTGGATCTTGTTGCGGGCCGGCGCTAGATTTTCCCGCTCGAGCACCGGCCTGATGTTGTCGGCGAATTCCAGGGCCGTCTTCTCGCCGAGGATCGTTTTGATTTGCGGTTGGGCGTCTTTATTTCCGGCGTAGACGAGCGGAAGTTGATAGGTGCTGCCGAAGCGTGGTCGTGGTTCGGCGGCTGCGATGTACTCCGCCATCTCCACGACATGGGTGACCGCGCCGCCGTCGGTGCCGCCGGACATTAAAATCATGTCGGGGCGCATGGTGCGAATCCGTTCGATTTTTTCGTACGGCAGCCGCCCGTCGTTGGAGGCCAGCACATCGATGACGATGGCGCCGGCGCCGAGCGCGGCGCGTTGGGCGCTTTCACCAGTCATGTTCTGCACCACGCCGGTGACCATCATCTGTAACCCGCCGCCGGCGCTGCTGGTGGAGACGTAAATATCGACGCCTTTTTTTTGATCGCCCTGCGCGGCCTGGTTGGGGGTGATGATGCGGTCGCCGTCCAGAATCGTCCGACCCGACAGTTCCTCGATTTCGGCGATGGCGTTCAGCACGCCGCGGGTGACGTCTTCAAACGGCGCTTCGACAGTGGTCGGCGCCTCGCCCCGGTAGGTCTGTCGATACTCCTCCCCGACCTTCTCGATCAAGATGGCCTTTGTGGTGGTGCTGCCGCAGTCGGTGGCCACGATGATGTTCAGTGGACGGTCGAACTTTGGCGTCTCGGACCGATGAAGCTC
>JACQHN010000162.1 GCA_016199015.1 Nitrospira defluvii | reverse complement strand
GGCGGAGGCGCCCATCACGCACCCGTCCGAATCCTTGACCGGGGAAATCGTCAGCGACACATCGATACGATCCCCCTTTTCCCGACGCTGGACCATCTCGACATTGCGCACATGTTCGCC
The DNA here is from genome assembly GCA_016199015.1 of Nitrospira defluvii. GTDB lineage: Bacteria > Nitrospirota > Nitrospiria > Nitrospirales > Nitrospiraceae > Nitrospira_A > Nitrospira_A defluvii_B. The sequence goes on along the minus strand of JACQHN010000162.1, from coordinate 4,349 downwards.
GCCAGCAATACGTCCGAGCATAGCCGGCACCTCATCCAGCCGGTTCGGAGGACAGAGCACAGAGATCGAACGGCCGATGACTTCCTCGGCTTGGTACCCGTAGACACGCTCCGCCCCCCGATTCCAACTTTGGATCATGCCGTTCAAGGTCATCCCAACGATCGCGTCATCGGACGATTTGACGATGGCGACCAATTCGGAGACCGCTTCCGCGCGGAGCACCTCCAGTTCCTGATTGGCGGCGGCCAGATCGGCCGTGCGTTCCTGCACCTGCTGCTCGATATCTTCGTTGATACGCAACAGCTCGGCTTCGTCGCGCTGCCGGCGCAAGCACAACAGTGCCGTCACCCAAATCACCATGAGGGCAAAGGCCCGATTGATCGCCACGACCCAGGTCAACGCAAACAGCGGACTGCGAAAGAGATCGAGAACCGTCACACAAGAGGCCAGTGCCGCTACCCAAAACGTGATGCGCGGATGAGGAATGCGAGAGGCAATCAGGACAGGCACTACGTATAATGTCGTGATGGTCAAACCCAGCGGCAGCCACCAGTCGATAGCGCCGATCACGGCAATCAATGCTAGTGCCACTCCCAATATGGAATAGCTGCTGCGCGACATGCCGAGAAAGAATGACGACGAGATTGTCATAATTGCAACGACGCCCTCCTCTTTGCTACCTAAGTAGGAGCAATCCCTATGCCTCTGCAGGCACTGCGGATGGATAAGACTGCGGCGTGGAACCGATGTCCCCTCTTATGCCTCTGCGGACTTGAACAAGAGGGTTTGCTCGGATGCAGCCAAGATCCTGATGAAATTTCTTAATCTAGATCGGGTGCACGTCATCGCCTCATCTGTGTTCAGAGTTGAACGACAACGCGATTGCCGCTTGTCATTGCTTCGACGACCGGCAATAGGATCGAGCAGCGTGGAGAAACCTATTGAAACGGCGTGCAACAGCACACCTTGAAATGGGCAGGCGGGGCGGATAACCGGCGGATCACAGGCAACCCTGAAGCAGGGTCGACAGTATGCGCCGTGTAGATGATTACTTAAATCTTGGAGGATCTAGGAGAGTTGGAGTTCGATGGCGAGTAACATCCAGTCAATGTTTACGATAGAAAGCCGCGATGGTTTGCACGACGTATTGGAGCTGCTCGTCCGTCAATTCCGCATAGATGGGAATTGAGAACACCTCTTCGGCGGCACGTTCCGATTGCGGAAACGTCCCCTTCACATAACCCAAATCCCGATAACAATTCTGCAAATGCAGGGGCAGCGGATAATACACCTCGGTCCCAACCCCATTCTCCTTCAGATAGTTCCGCAGCTCGTCACGCTTCTGAACACGGAGCGTGAATTGATTGAAGACATGAAAGTTGTGGGCGCCCAGGACGGGCAAGGTGACACGATCCAGCTTCGCTTCTGCGAACAACTGCACATAACGCGCGGCATTCCGGCGGCGGCCTTCCGCCCATTGATCTAACCGCTTCAGTTTCACCAACAAGACGGCGGCCTGCAGGGCATCGAGGCGGCTGTTGATGCCGATCGCTTCATGGACGTAGCGCACTCGGCTCCCGTGGACTCGCAACATGGCGATGGATTCGGCCAGCGCCTGATCGTTCGTCGTCACCATGCCGGCATCACCGAAGCCGCCCAGGTTCTTCGAGGGGAAGAAGCTGAAGCAGGCCAGATCCCCCAACACACCGGCCCGCCGACCGTTGCGTCCGGCGCCGATGGCCTGACAGGCATCCTCGATCACGCCGACCTTGCGTCGTCGCGCAATTTCGTTGATCGCGTCCATGTCGGCGCATTGACCGAAGAGGTGCACAGGGATAATTGCCTTGGTCCGTCCCGTCATGGCCCGCTCTAGTAGACCTGGGTCCATGTTGAACGTATCCGGACGGATATCGATGAACACCGGCTTGGCGCCCAGCCGAGAAATAGCTCCCGCCGTCGCAAAGAATGTGAACGGCACGGTGACCACTTCGTCGCCGGCTTTGACTCCCAACGCCATCAGGGCTAACAACAACGCATCGCTGCCGGACGCCACCCCGACCGCATGAGCGCTGCCGACATACGTCGCGACTGCCTGCTCCAACGCCACCACGCGCGGGCCGAGGATAAAACCCTGCTCGTCACAGGTGGCTTCAATCGCAGCCAAAATCTCGCTGCGCATCGATTGGTACTGGGCTTTCAGATCAAGCAGCGGAATGTTCATCGTTCCTCCCGTTCAACCTCCCGATCGATTCGTCTGCAGCCGCATGACGTCCCGGGTCGGGCGCATGGCATGCAAGAGATAGGTGTACAGAGACTGGTACTGCTTGACCGTCTCTTGAATCGTAAACTCCTCCGGAAATTCTTCCACACTCGTCCGAAGCTCCATGCGATAACGTTCGTCTTCGAGGATCTGACAGACTCGGTCGGCCATGGCCTGAACATCTCCGGGCCGGCAGAGCGTCCCTTGCGCGTGCTCAACAATCGCCTCGGCGGCGCCGCCCACTCGCGTGGCCACAATCGGAATCCGGCTGGCTCTGGCCTCCAGCAGCACGCAGGGCAATCCTTCCCACTGGGAGGTCAGCACGAACACATCGAAGGCCTTCAACAGGACCACGACATCGCGACGCCAGCCGAGCAGAGTGACACGCTCTTGGAGCCCCTGTGCCCGTAACAACACTTCGATCTGCGGTCGCAATCCACCATCGCCGACCAAAATACATCTCGCCCTAGGGAAACGCTGACAGACGCGCGCAGCGACGCGGACAAAATCTTCGGGAGATTTTTGTGGTTTCAAACACGAGACCGTCCCCACCAGCAGATGATCAGAACCGATTCCCAGCATGGCCCGAAGACGTTCACGTTCCGCCGAATCAATGCGGGCTGCAAACGGCGCCGGATCGATGCCTGGCCTCACCACCGAGACCTTCGAGGCGGAAAAAAGTCCCCACTCTATCCCCTGGCGGCGATCCGCTTGGGACACCGCAATCCAATGCGTGGTGACCCGACCCACCGTCCATTCGAGCGCGATCAACGCTCGTCTCAGCCAGAATGGCTGCGCAGGGGTCACACCGTATCCATGAATCGTATGCAGGATGCAAGGGACGCCTGCAAGCCAGGCTGCCAACCGTCCTAGGATACCAGCTTTTGAACTATGGGTGTGCACAATCTTTGGACGCAGACGCCGGAACATGCCGACTAATTCCCACAGGGCGCGCAGGTCTTTCAACGGATGAATCTCCCGTAGGAGTGACGGGACAATACGAACCTCGACGCCCTTGAGCGCACGCGCCTCTTCGGTCAACAGGCCTCCGGGCCCCGCGATCAACACCGGGCGGAATCGCCTCCGGTCCAGACCCGCCACGACCTGCATGGCCACTTCCTGCGCGCCGCCCAATTCGAGTTTCGTAATGACGTGACAGACCACCTGCATAGGATCCCCGCGTTCAGGCTGCGGCCTTCATCCGCAAGCGCGCGGCGACCTGTTGCCCCTGAGCAATCGCATCCTCCATCGAGGTATGCTCCCACAACCCATACCGCCCGACCGAAGAGATGCCGCGTCGCTCCAACTCGGCCAGCAGTTCTTGCACGGCGCGTCCGCGATGCCGATCGAAGAGCACATAGGCATAGTAGAGATCTTTCACATCGGCCATGACGGTCTCGTCGGCGCGACGCAGCACACCGGCCTGTTCCAATCCCTTCCGGACCCGCTCGATCAGCACGGCACCCGACTCCTGCTCCATCGGCCGGTGCGAGATTTCGACATAGAGGGAACTGCAACCGGGCCGCCCCATGGCAGGGGAAAAGTTCATGGGAAAGCCCGCGCGATAAAACGGATACCGGTGCTCGGGGAAGTAGATCCAATGTTTGTCGGAAATGTGCTCCCGCGCGACGGCCAGGTTCACGTTAGAGACGGACACCCATCGCAGCGCCGCAGCCAGCTCCCGCATCGACGCCGGTAGATCGACACAGCGCCGTACTAATTCAGGCAAGGGAATCGTCGAGACGAGCCGTTCATACTCTTCCGTTCGTTCGCCCTGAGCACTGCGGAACACCGCTCGCCGTCTGCCCGTCTCAATCTCCACAAGCTCGGAATCGTAGGAGAGGTTCTCGACCGCCGGGAGAAACGCCTCCGGCAAGACCTTGATCCCGCCGCTGGCGGGATAGAGGAAGGACGGATTGTAGCCGAACGCCTTGTCCTTGATGCCCAAGGCGCCGTTGACAACATCTTTCACATCCGGCTTTGGCACCAGCCAGGACACCCAGTCGGAGGTGAGCTCATCCAGGGGCACCTGCCAGAGCTTCTCGTTGAAGGGCACCATGAAATGTTTCGCGATGCCCTCGCCAAGGCT
>JACQHN010000161.1 GCA_016199015.1 Nitrospira defluvii | reverse complement strand
GGAGTTTGTGAAAACGAATTGGGAGCGCATGGACCAGCTGTTTCCCAAAAGCGGCCTGCGACGCATGTGCGGTGGCATTGTGGGTCTCTCAACTCCTGAACTGGAGCGAGACGTGAGGACCTTCTTCTCATCACGAAAGATCGATCTCGGCGGAAAGACGCTTGAGCAGTACCTGGAGCAACTGCATATTACCGTTGTGTTTCGTGAGCGCGACCGCGGCGCGATTCGAGCGGTGCTGGCCCGCGCAACCACTTAACCCAGCCGGCTCATCTCCACCACGCACGACTCCCATCGAGGCCCCGAGCACTCCCTACGGCAATCGGCCTGTTGTACGCAGGCCGATGTCACCAGAGATCGGCCTCGTCGTTATTCGTGCCGGAGAACGATCAATGGAGGCTGGCCGAGAATGCGGTAGGTACTGAGGAATCCCACCAGCAGTGTCAAGAGCACCGTGCAGACCAGCCCCATAGCCAACAACGACGGCTCCAGCGACCACGGCAGCTCTAAGATATAGCGCAGAATCGCCCATGAGAAGGCACTGGCCAAGACCATGCCGATCACTCCCGCCACGCAGCCCAGCAACGCATATTCAGCTGCAAACGACCGGGCGATCAGCGCACGTGTCGCGCCCAACGCCTTGAGAATCACCGCCTCATAGAGCCGACGATAGCGAGTCGCCGCTAGGGCAGCCGCCATGACCAGTGCCCCGGCCAACAGGCAAAATACGGCCACTGCGCGAATAGCCAGGGACAGACGATCCAGAACTCGCGAAAAACTACTGAGCACCTCCCCGATGTTGATGGCGGTCACATTAGGAAACGCAGCAACTACCGCGGACTGCAGCGCCACCTCGCCCTGGGGAGAGACATGCGCCGTTGCCACATAGGTCATCGGCGCGCCCTCCAACGAGCCCGGAGAAAAAATCATATAGAAATTGGTCGAGAAATTCCCCCACTCGACTTTTCTGATGCTACGCACCTCCGCCTGAATGACCACTCCCTGAATATTGAGTTCTACAATGGTCCCGAGATCGATGCCCAGGCCTTTTGCGGCCTCCTCTTCAACGGACACCTGTGGACGCGCAAACACTTGCCCCGGCTTCCACCAGACGCCTTTCACAATCGTATTGTCCTTGGGTAACGCATCGAGAAAGGTCAGGACATATTCACGGCTCGCATACCAATTCTTCCGCTTTTCCTCTCGCGTCTGATCGGGTTGGTCTTCCTGCTCAGGCTCAACTTGTACCGTCCGGCCGTTGATCGCGTGTAATCGAGAGCGAACGAGTGGGGTCAGCTGAGTCGTCAGATCACCCGTGCGTTGGTGAACCAGCGCTAAAAATTCTTCCGCTTGGTCAGGCTGAATATCGATAAAAAAGAAGGTCGGTGAATCGGTCGGTCGGTTCTCACCCACTTGGCGCACCAACGCATGCTCGAGCAACGCGATGGCGAGAATCACCATGACCCCAACACCGACCGAGACCATCACCCCAAGAGTGTGTCCCCCGGGACGCTGGATGTTGCCGAGGGCCTGACGCATAGAAAGGGCGCGTGGCGTTGGCAGAGAGCGCATTGCGATGAGCAGCGCCTTCGCCGCAAGCACCAAGGCCACGACGGCACCCAGTAAGCCGCCAATGAAGAGGCTGCCGATGGTCAGTGAACCAGCTTGCCAAATGGAAAGCCCTGCAAGCCCAAGCCCAATCCCCATTGCTGTCACAGCCCGAACAGGATCGATTGTCAGCAGTCGGGTTGCACGTCGCCACAGTGAGATCTCTCCTGGCAGGACAGTCCAACTCTCCCCTTCGACCTCGCGCCGGAAGATAGCCGCGGGCTTGATCTCTCGAATCGTCAGCAACGGCCACAGGCTGAACAACAGAGTGGTCAGGACGCCCAATCCCAGGCCCTTCGCAAGTGGCGCCATCGCCGCCGGCGAGAGCACAGACGAAAATTCAACCTGCTGCAAAAGGTCGGTCGCCAGCAATGTCGCCACCGCCTGCGGCAGCAACCCCTGCAAGGCGATACCAATACCAATGCCCACGCTACTGCCTACAATCCCCAGGCCTACGGCCTGCCCCAAATACGACTGAATAATGATCTTCGTATCCGCACCTAATGTTTTCAGAATCGCGATTGACTGAAACTTCTCCCGGATAAAAGCTTGAATCGACAGGGCCACCCCAATCCCGCCGACAAAGAGCGCCGTCAACCCGACGAGTCCTAAATACCGGGCGAGTTGATCGAGAAACTGTTTGAGCTGCGGTTGAGCGTCTCGATAAGAAGACACTCGTGCGGACTCTCCGGCCAGACGGCTCCGAAGTTCGTAAAGCAGCGGGGACAGGGCGATGGAACCCGGCAGTTTCAGGAGGTGCCGTTCGCGCAGGCGACTCCCGGGTTTGACGAGATCGGCGGCTGCGAGTCCCTCTTGAGAAATCAGCACCCGCGGCCCCAAACTGAACATGTTGGCCATTCGGTCCGGTTCGGTGTGGATGACTCCCGTGATTCGGAATGACGTCTGCCCGATTTTAATCGCGTCGCCCACGACCAGCCCGAGGCGGATCAACAGAGACTCCTGAACGACTGCCCCGTGACAGGTCTCGCGACAGATATTTGCGGCAGCGCGCAGGAGCTCCATCAAGGGCCGATCAGGCTCGACTCTCACAACCCCGTACAGCGGATACTGTGATTCGACAGCCTTCAGCTCGACGAGCTGAGTCCGTTCTGCCGCGCCCTGAGATCGGTCAACTCGCGAAGCCATCGCAACCAGTTCACTCACACGGGTTGCACGCACTCCTCGCTCGTCGAGACTCTGCAACACCGTGACACCCTGTGGCCCCAACGGTCTGGAGAGACGGATTTCCAAATCTCCTCCAAGCAATCCTCGTGCTTCTGTTAAGACCGCCTGTTCGACATTGGCAGAAAAGAGAGACACCCCGACGACCGCCCCGACACCCAGCGCGATACAGGCAAGAAAATAGAGAAAGTGTCGCCAGGCCGATCGCAATTCTCGCCAGGCCATGGTGAGCCAGAAGGGCATCCTCATTGGTGGTCAGGCATCCCTGGGCTGGAGATAGGCGGGTTGGTCGGACTCGACCCGGCCATCCCGGAGAGTGATCACACGTTCCATGGAAGCGGCCAAGTTATGATCGTGGGTGACCAATACCAGCGTCGTCCCGAGGTCTCGGTGCAGCGCTAGAATCAGGTCAATGACCTGCTGTCCGGTAGTCGAATCCAAATTGCCGGTCGGCTCATCAGCCAAGAGAATCGGCGGGCGACAGGCGAAGGCGCGTGCGACGGCCACCCGCTGCTGCTCTCCCCCTGAGAGTTGGACTGGATAATGTGAGACCCGATGCCCAAGCCCTACGGCTTGCAGCACTTCGTTGGCCCGTTGTCGGGCCTGAGGGTCCCCCGCAAGCTCGAGCGGGACCGCCACATTCTCTAGAGCAGTCAACGTGGGAATGAGATGAAATGACTGGAAAATATACCCGACGTTGGCCAGACGCAGTCGCGCCATCGCCTGCTCTCGTAACCCCGTGATTTCAACCCCGTTGAGCCAAATGGTGCCCGAAGTAGGGCGATCCAGGCCCGCAATCAATCCAAGCAGCGTCGACTTTCCACTGCCTGAGGGCCCCACAATCGCGACCATTTGCTTTTCTGGAATGTTCAGCGAGACGTCATGAAGAATTGTGACCGTCTGGCCGGCGGCCACCAGTTGCATCGTGACATGTTGAATGGCGATCATTTTCAGTAGCGTCCGATAGTGGTGCTCTCGCGATAGATTTTTCTATTATACTGTACAGATGATGACCTGTTTGGAGCTGTTCCAACTTGCCGCCCGTCTAATGACATGCTGTATCACTGCGGTCGTGTTGACCGGATCGCTCGGTTGCGATCAATCCACTTCTCCTTCAGAACCTGCCGCCGTTTCCGCTTCTCAACCGTTATCCGAGCAGCAGTCCCTACATGAACCACTCCCCACCACAACCACAACGCCTTCCCCATCAGACAATCGACCTCGGATTGTCGCCTTTGGCGATAGCTTGACCGCCGGCCTTGGAATCCCTCCGGCGCAGTCCTACCCCATGCAGCTGCAGAAACGACTCGACACCTTGGGATATTCCTTTCAGATACTCAATGCCGGGGTCAGCGGGGAAACCACCGCGGGCGGACTTCGTCGCGTGCCGTGGGTTCTCGCCGGGAAACCTTACATGGTGATTCTTGAGTTAGGAGGGAACGATGGATTGCGGGGCTTGAGCCTTCCAGAAACACGTTCCCACCTTGATGCCATCATCAGACGGTTCAAAGAAGCCCATGTGCCGGTACTCTTAGTCGGGATGAAGCTCCCGCCAAACTATGGCGAAGAATATACGACCCACTTCGAAGCGATGTATCGGGAACTCGCCTCGACCCATGCGCTTCCACTTATTCCGTTTCTTCTTGAAGGAGTAGCAGGAGAGAAGACCCTCAACCAATCAGACGGCATTCATCCGACTGGGGAAGGATATCGCATTGTGGTCGACAACGTGCTTGAGAGGCTACTTCCCGTTCTGAATGAGAAGAAAACCAACCATGCACAAACCAAGAAGAAGACGCGAAATATCACCTCTGCCCAATAGGGACAAAGTACCGCTTCACGCCATGCGTTTCGGAATGGCTTGATTAACTCTTCTTGAAGAAGGTGTCGTAGACCCCAAACGCCAGGATAACAGCGATAATGGTATAATACAGGCCCGTGATCCCGCTATAATCCGGCGGACCTTCACTCACATTGGCAAATGCAGTGGTCGTTTGAAGTGCAGCCAGCCCGCCCACGAGTCCCGCGATCAACTTGTTCATGATTTCCCCCCTGTATTCAAGGAATCTCAAAAAGAGGGTCGCATTGTACTGAAGGAAGGATGGGTGACGCAAGGGGGAGCATTCAGAAGGGGACTGCGCGACCGGGTGATTGGAATGACGGCCTGTTCTGGCCGTCGTAGTCCTTCAGGCCTTGCCCAGAGATTTCAGCATCGACGCCACATCTCGACAGGTATCGGCTAACCCTTCCAATCGGCGGCCCTTTTCAGTCAGCAGCCCAGCAATCGCCTTGACCTCGACGTCGAACTGCTCAACCTGGCGCGAAAGATCGGCAGTCTTGTTCACCGCCGCCTTATGGTGATCCACTTCCCGCTGGAGATCTTTGCAAATCATCTGCAGAGACTTCGATTCCTTCACAGAGGAGTCGAGATCTTGAGTCAAACGGGCGACCATCGCATCTCGGTTTCGAATGTCTCTATCGAGTCCGACCTGCGCTACCTCGCCCTCCCGCCTCCGCTCGTCCATCTGCCGGATCATCTGTGTCCATGTAGACACCACACCTGACCCCATGCTGGGTTGCTCTGGAACGGGTTGGTCGGTTTGAATCGCGTGGACCACTCGCTGCATCCACTCCGTAAACTGCGTCAATTCGCTCAACTTCACATCACCGGAATGAATCGGGGCCGCGGCCATCGATTTTTCCGCTTCCAGGCGGGGAGCGCCGACTCTCAGCTTGGGGACGATTCGCGGCTTTGACCAGCGCTGATATTCAAGGAGCGCGGCCACGCCATGCCGGCAAATGGGTTGCTCGGATAACGTACAGGAACACTTGGCCTCTAAATACCCCTGGCTAAGCCGAATAGATTGTTCATACAACCCCGAGTTGCCCATGACCGACGAGGTCAACTCCGTATCCGACGCATCCACCATTTGCACACGGCGTTCCGCCTGATACTGCTTCCCGAGTTGAAAGGCGTTAGGCGCCACAACCGAGCTTATCATCGCCGCCTCCAACAAACTGAGGCGATCGGCCGAACACGCGATTCTCCCCTTCATAGTGCCACCTGTGGAATGAT
>JACQHN010000156.1 GCA_016199015.1 Nitrospira defluvii | reverse complement strand
GCCGGCATTGTAGGCGGCCATCGCCAGAGGCCAGGTTCCGAATAAGTCGTACAGGTCCCGCAAATAGCGTGCTGCTGCAACAGTCGACTTGACGGGATCCCGTCGTTCATCCACATAGCTGTCTACCCGCAAGCCATAGACCTTCGCCGTCCCCTTCATGAATTGCCACGGACCGGCCGCGCGCGCGCGTGAATAGGCGTGGGGGTTGAATCCGCTTTCCACCAGAGACAGATAGATGAGATCGCTCGGGAGGTGGAACTCGGAGAAGATGCTGTCCACTAATGGTCGATAATGGCTGAGTCGGATGAGCCACTGCTCAAAGCGATTACGGATGGACACGTTAAAAAAGCGAATGTGGCCTTGCACGGAAGGGTCGAGCACAATGGGCACATTGTACGCTGTCGCCTCTTCTGATTCTTGCTCCTGCGCGGCGGCAGCCTCCTGGATCACCTCTGCCGGAGGCGTCAGCAGATCTGCAAATCTGGCTGTAGTGCCGCTGAGAGGTTTAAGTTGAAGGAGTGCTTCCGCCGGCGGGACTTCTGTGGACGGCTCGCTGGCGATGGTTGTTGGGTTTTCAGCCGCCTCGCTTTCTGCGGCGGTGGCGCGATCCTCTTCATCTTCATCCAATAAGTAGTCAGGCTCCTGAAAGGGTTGAACGTCCTGTGCGACGGGGTCCGATGCCTGGGTTAGCTCGGCTTGAAGTGGAATCGGCGACTCGGCCTGTGCGACGACTGGGCAGGACAAGCAGAGCACAGAGGCGCAGAAAAAAATCAGGTTGCGAAATCCGGCGTCCAGGAATTGAGCATACATAAGAGTACCCACAGATTGTTCAGGAGGGATGTCGGTTGCTGAGTCTCAAAAGGTAGACTATCGAGGAGGGTACAACTTGTCAAGAAATTGAGGGAGTTGGGTCGTCGTCTGAATTTTCGTTAGGCGCTGGTTCCGTGTTGAACTGCATACACCACGTCCAAGAGTTGTCGCCTCACCGAGTGCATTGAACTCGCTGAAAAGATAAGCATCTTCAGGCTTTGTTACCTTGACACCTCAGGGGGGCTATGGTAGCGTACGCCCCTTCTAAATCCCTGACATTGTCCGTTCCGTATAGTGAGGAGGTTCGTTCCATGCTCAAACGGTATTTGCTGGCTCCCGGACCCACCCCCGTTCCTCCGGAGGTGCTACTGGCGATGGCCCGACCGATGATTCATCACCGGGCTCCTGAATTTGACAAACTCTTCGGCGAAGTCCGCGAGGACCTGAAGTGGTTGTTTCAGACCAGGAACGACGTGTTGATTCTCGCGGCATCCGGCACCGGGGGTATGGAGGGATCTGTCTCGAATTTTTTGTCACCCGGGGATAAAGCTCTCACGGTGAATGGCGGCAAGTTCGGTGAGCGATGGACGAAGCTCTGCAAGGCGTTCGGCGCCCAAGTGACCGAGCTGAAGGTTGAATGGGGGCGCGCGGTGGACCCCCAGGCCGTGGCAGATGCGTTGAAGAAGGATCCCTCGATTAAAGCAGTGTATGTACAGGCGAGCGAAACGTCCACGGCAGTGGCACACGATGTCAAAGCCTTGGCCGATATCGTCAAAGGGTATGAGGAAACCATCCTGGTGGTGGATGCGATTACCGCATTGGGAGTGCTCGACCTCAAGACCGATGCCTGGGGTCTTGATGTCGTGATCACCGGCTCGCAGAAAGCGCTGATGTTGCCGCCGGGGCTGGCGTTCGCCAGTGTGAGCGAGAAGGCCTGGCGATTGGCCGATAAGGCGAAGAACGCGGCATTTTATTTCAACTTCAAGCGAGAGCGCGAAAATCAGCAGAAGAGCACCACAGCCTATACCCCTGCCGTGTCGCTCATCCTGGGCCTAAAAGAAGTCATGAACATTCTCAAGGCCGAAGGGCTGGAGGCAGTCTTTGCGCGGCACGCCATGTTGGCCACTGCGATGCGTGAAGGCGTCAAAGCCGCCGGGCTCGCCCTGTTTCCTCAGGAGCGTCCGAGCGATGCCTTGACGGCGATTGTCGCTCCGCAAGGGGTGGATGGTCAGGCGGTCTATAAGAATTTACGGACCCAGTATGGGATGACCGCTGCGGGTGGCCAGGATCACCTGAAGGGAAAGATTTTCCGCATTTCGCATATGGGCTATATCGACAGCTTTGACGTCATCACGGCCTTGGCGGCTGTAGAAATGGTCATCAAGGGGCTGGGCTATCCTGTGAAACTTGGTAGTGGGGTCGCGAAGGCTCAAGAAATTATTATGGGAAAGTCCTAGACTCACCTTCAGGTAAGGCGCCACGACAATGAAAATCTTGGTCAGCGATAGTCTGTCGAAGCAGGGTGTAGACGTGTTGGAAAAGGCCGGCTTTACGGTCGTGGTCAAAACCAAACTGCCGAAAGAGGAACTGCTGAAAGAGATCAAGGATGCGGACGGACTGATCGTTCGGTCTGGAACGAAGGTCACGGCCGAGGTCATTGCTGCAGCCGGTCGTTTAAAAGTGGTGGGACGAGCGGGGTCCGGCTTGGATAACGTCGATACGCCCGCCGCAACACGTCGTGGCATTGTCGTGATGAATACGCCGGGCGGAAATACCGTCACGACTGCCGAGCATACGATGGCCATGATTTTTTCGATGTCGCGACGCATTCCCCAAGCGACGGCTTCAACCAAGGCCGGGAAGTGGGAAAAAGAAAAGTTCATGGGCGTGGAACTGTACAATAAGGTTCTCGGGATCGTCGGCGTTGGACAAATCGGCGGGTATCTCACCAAGTTGGCGCAGGGAGTCGGGATGCAGGTGATGGCGTATGATCCCTATCTGGCGCCGGAGCGAGCCCAGAAGATGGGTGTGACCATCGTCGAACTGGACGAACTCTTCCACCGGGCAGATGTGATTTCGGTGCACACGCCGCTTACCCCGGAAACCAAAGCCCTCATCAATGCTCAGGCGATCGCAAAAATGAAACCGGGCGTGATGATCGCCAATTGTGCGCGTGGCGGCATTGTGCATGAGGGGGATCTCTGCGAGGCACTCAAGTCCAAGCGAGTCGCCGCTGCAGCGTTCGATGTGTTTGAAGATGAGCCCGTGAAACCGGACAACCCGCTCTTGGCGCTGGACAATTTTATTTGCTCGCCGCACATCGGAGCCTCGACAACGGAAGCGCAGGAAAACGTGGCCGTCGGGATCGCGGAGCAGATCGTCGAGTATTTCACCAAAGGCATCGCTCGTGGTGCGGTGAACATTCCCTCTGTGTCGCCCGAGCTGTTGCCGCAGCTCCAGCCCTATCTCTCGCTCGGGGAGCGTGTCGGGCTCTTGCAAGCGCAGCTGTTGGAAGGTGGATTGGAGCGGTTGACCGTCGAGTACAGTGGGGAAGTCGCCGGATTGAATGTGGCGCCGCTGACCATCGCGGTCTTGAAGGGGCTCCTGACCCCGATCCTTGAAGATCCGGTCAACTATGTGAATGCGCCGATCGTGGCCAAAGAACGCGGCATCGAAGTCAAAGAGGTCAAGAGCAACGATGCCGGCGATTTTGCCAGTGTGATCCGCGTGCGTGTGGAAGCCGGAAAGAAATCTCACCAGGTGGCCGGGACACTGTACCATCGCAAGGACCCACGCATCATTGAGATCGACCAGTTCAAGGTGGAAGTGGTGCCGGACAACCATCTCCTCTTGATTCTGAATGAGGATCGTCCGGGCGTGATCGGCACGGTGGGGCACGTGCTCGGGGATCACAATATCAATATCGCGCGCATGCAATGTTCACGAGAAGAACGCGGCGGCAAAGCCCTATTGATTTTCGGACTCGATGCGTCGCTTCCCACGTCGGTGCTCGATCAGATTACGAGCAGCAAGCACATCCTTTCCGTGAAGGTCGCCGACCTGTCGAAAGGCTTGTAGATTGCCCGGCAGTCGACCATGGGCTCTCTTTCGTTGAAGGCTCCTTTTCCCTCCACCCCTCGTGTGGCAGGTCAGGAACGGTCATTAATCCCTGTCGGGATGAGCACCATCCTTCCTGATGCCGCGCGGCGCATTCGACATCTTGAACAGACGCTGCTTGCCGTTTTGGCCCGTGGGGGCTATGAAGAGATCATCCTGCCGATGTTCGAGTACCTCGACGTGCTCGCGCCCGGCCTGGAGTCCGAGCTCATCGAAAAGAGTTATCAGTTTGTCGATCGGTCGACGGGCCGACTGATGTTGCTGCGTCCCGATGCGACCGCGCAGATTGCGCGGACCATCGCCATGGGGATGATGGGAACGCGGCTTCCGTTGCGCCTCTGTTATCGCACGTCGGTCTTTCGGTATGAACGCGAACATGCCGGCCGTGACCGGGAAATTTTTCAGGTCGGGGCCGAACTCATCGGGGTGGACGGGGTGGCTGGAGATGCAGAGGTTCTGACGCTCCTGCTTGAGTGTCTGAACCAGGTGGGACTGTCTTCGTTTAAAGTCGCAGTCGGCCATGTTGGGTTTTTTACGGCCTTGCTCGTCCGGTCCGGCTTATCGACAGAGGGACAAAAACGTGTGGAGCAGGCGGCGGCAAGGAAAGACATGCCCCTCCTGGAGAATTTGCTCGCGCGGGATGGTGTGCCACGATCGACGGCGCGAGTCATTTTGGAAGCGCTGGAGCTTTGCGGTGGACCGGACGTGCTGGCACGGGGACGGAAGCTGGTCGGGCGTGATCGTACCTTGTTGCGACCACTCGATCGCCTGGCCCAGGTCTATGAACGCCTCGTTTCTCCTGGTCAGCAGGCCGTGCTGATCGATCTCGGCGAATTCCGTGGCTTTGAATACTATGACGGGATCGTGTTCGATGTGTTTGCGCCAGGCATTGGAGCAGAGTTGGGAGGAGGCGGGCGATACGACCATCTGATGGGTCGATTCGGTCGAATGGCCGCATCCACCGGGTTCGCCCTCGATGTGGACCGCCTGTTTCGGGCCATCGATTTGTCAGGAGATGCCGTGCCATCTCATCCTGTGGCTACCACAATAGATCAATCAAAGCAGGTGTCCGTCCCTGCACGTGAACGGCGAAGGAGCCGAATATGAAAGCGCTCTCCGCCGTCGATCTGACGTCCCCCAAATTGCCGCCACAGAATGTCGAAGCCGAACAGTCGGTTCTCGGCGCGATCCTGTTGGACAACACGGCGATGGCCAAGGCCATGGAAATCCTGACGGATGAGGAGTTTTACCGGACCGCCCATCGCAAGATTTATCAGGCCATGTTGGAATTGTCGGATCGTGGCGAGGTGATCGATCAGATCACGTTGACGGAGAGTCTGAAGGGCCGATCAGAACTCGACGCAATCGGTGGGTCGGCCTATCTGGCGGAACTCGTGCAGGCAGTCCCGACAGCCGCCAACATCCGGTACCACAGCAAAATCGTACGCGATAAGGCATTGCTGCGTGGGCTGATTCAGACTTCAACGGAGGTGATTACCCGCGGCTACGATGGCACGGCGGCGGTGGATGAGTTGCTCGATTTCGCCGAACGCTCGGTGTTCAGCCTCGCCCAGGGAAAGCTTGATCGTTCCTTTACGCCGGTGAACCAGATCATCAAGGAGAGCCTAGATGTGGTGGATCGGCTGTCCAAGCGGAAGGAACGTGTGACGGGTGTGCCGACGGGATTCTACGATCTGGATGATTTGACCGCCGGATTACAACCTTCCGACTTGATCGTCATTGCCGGACGCCCGAGTATGGGGAAGACCAGTCTGGCGCTTGGAATGGCTCAACATGCCGCGCTGCATGCCGGAACTGTCGTCGGGATTTTCAGCCTCGAAATGTCGAAACCGCAACTGGTGCTTCGCATGTTGAGTTCCGAGGCCCGCGTCGATTCGCACTCCCTCCGGACCGGCAGGCTGCAAAAGGAAGACTGGTGGCGGCTGGCTGAAGCAGCCGGCAAGTTGGAGCAGGCGCCGATCTTTATCGACGATTCGGGCGCCGTAACAGTTCAACAGATGCGTGGAAAGGCGCGACGGCTCAAGGCTGAACGCGGTCTCGATTTGCTGATTGTGGACTACTTGCAGTTGATGCAGGGAAAGAGTGACTCAGAGTCGCGGCAGCAGGAAATTTCCGACATTTCGCGGTCATTAAAAAGTCTTGCGAAAGAGCTCAACGTTCCCGTCATCGCGCTCTCGCAGCTCAGCCGTGCGGTCGAAGCCAGAAAGCCGCCGATTCCCATGTTGGCCGATCTGCGAGAGAGCGGCGCCATTGAACAAGACGCCGACGTGGTGATGTTTATCTATCGTGAAGAAGTCTACGAACCCGGTACGGAGCGGAAAGGGATCGCCGATATTCTGGTCAGTAAGCATCGCAATGGTCCGATTGGAAAGCGGGAATTATTCTTTCACGATCGGTTTGCCAAGTTCGAGAGTCTGGACACTCGCGAGGCCGTTTGACGCTTCCTTTCTCGGGCCGGTATAATTCCAAAATATTATTTATTCACGAAGATCTGCCAGGATGCCCCGCTCGGAAGAGCGGGGAGG
>JACQHN010000153.1 GCA_016199015.1 Nitrospira defluvii | reverse complement strand
TGGCGGACTTTTTCAGCATCCTGCTAGAGGAGAGGGAAATTAATAACTGGTGTGTGTGGTAGGTAGAGTCCATACTCGCGTGGTGTGTGGCTTCTCCAGGAAGCATGTGTTCCTGGGAAGGAGTCTTGATCGGCCTGTCATAACAAGGAGGTTGTATGAATGTTTCCCCAAAGAGTGGTGTCCTATTCGCGTTGGGCCTGTTCGCAATCGTAATCGGTTTTGCACCGACTCCCGCGTCGGCCAATCCCGATTTGGTGGAAAGTGGACGTCTGTTGGCGATTTTGCTGGATGCCGGTCGAGGAACCGTCGCCGCCAATCAACCCCTCATTAACGATGCCGGTAAGGGGGACAAGGGGTTTACCCCAGACGTGTTTGAAAAAGAGTTGATCGAGAAATTCAAAGGACGATCTGGTGTCGATTTGGGTAACTTGAAGACGGCGGCTGTGCCGGAAGCCGCGAAGAGCCTGTTGCCGGAGCTCGTGGCAGCTTCCAAGAAAACTGTGGCCGCCAATCAGGCGAAGATCAATCAGAAGGATGTCGCGTATAAAGGCTTTACGCCGGCACACTTCGGCACGCAGGCAGCCGCGGAGTTCAGCGCCAAGACCGGTATTTATCTCAAGCAAACGACGCAAGACGGACTGTTGCGGAACCCCAAGAATAAGGCAGACGAGTTTGAGGCTGGCCTCCTTAAGAAACTCGCCGATGCGTCCTATCCCCGACAGGGCGACAAGGCGATGAGCGAGACGGTCGATGGCGGGAAAGCCGTGCGGGTTCTGTTGCCCCTCTATTATGGAAAAGGCTGCTTGGGTTGCCACGGGGTCCCGAAGGGCGAGACGGATATCTCTGGCTACAAGAAAGAGGGCGCCAAAGAAGGGGATCTCGGAGGCGCGATCAGCGTGAAGCTCCCGGTCAAGTAATTGAACGAGTAAGATCTCCGCGTCGTGTGAGGGGATCAGGGATGTCGAGCGCGAGCTTGATGTCCTTGATCCCTCACGCGGCTGAATGGCTGATGTCACCACACAGACCACCTCGGTGAAGCCGAGATCGAGTCGCAACCCTAGCTCGCCAGTCGGTATTTCCTCACCCGAATTATAAGCAACCAGAGAACGAGGTGAGGGGGAGGAAGGAGCAGGCCTGCCACGCGCCGAGATATGTTGGATTGCAAGACCCCATTCATTTCAGGGCTCCCTTTGCAAGGCACGAGACTGACGCTACAATGGCCATGTGGAATCGACGAAATACATCTACTGGCAGGACAAAGACCAATGGCTCGGCTATCTCCAGGACTATCCTGATTATGGGACGCAGGGGGAGTCACTCGAAGAGCTGCAGTCCCACCTTCGCGACCTGCACCGCGACTTGACCAGCGGTGAAATCCCAGGGGTTCGCAAGCTCGCTGAGCTGACGCTTCGGTGAAGCGCGCTCGAAGCCGGTGGTTGTACGTTGGTACGCCACGGCGGGAAGCACGATTGGTATCACAATCCCATCACGAAGACCTCCCAACCCATTCCACGGCACACCGAGATCAATGAACATCTTGCAAAACGCATTCTGAAGATGTTGGGCAATTCCTAATCTGCACGACGCGAAGCGCGACCTCTCGATCGAACATGCGTGCGCTCTCCTCTCTCCAGATCGAAAGGTGGTCTGGCGGTTTCCCGACGTGCGCGCATGGACCGATGACGGCTGTCTTGTGGGAGCCTTGTGTCAGGTGAGGGGGAGCAAGGAGTCGGACCGCCGCGCGCTTCGAAATGTTCGATTGCAAGACCTCATTCTTCCGCACGCGCCCATGTGCGGGCCGCACTCTACATGGCGGCGCTGGTGGCCACGCGGAGGAACCCTGTGATTCGGGCGTTCTATCAGCGCCTCTGTCAGGCGGGGAAGGCGAAGAAGCTGGCGTAGACGGCCTGCATGCGGAGGTTGCTCACGATTCTCAACGCCATGCTGAAGAGTGGGACGCCGTGGCGCGTGGCGGCCAGTCAGCCGGCTTGATGTTCAAGGCAGTTGCTGACCCTACTTCTTCAGCACGTTCTTCGTGTTGGCCGGCTCAAGCAGTAGGCCCTGACGTTGACCTCGATTTTGTCGCGCGATGCGAGAGCCGTATCTCCGGAGACTGACGAAGCGTTTGGTAGACGACGCAGTAACGCTCGGTGAGGCGGAGTAATGTGGCGAGTTGGTCTTCCGTAGCGTCTGTCGCAAGATCGAATTGAAGTCGGATGCATTGAAACCCTACCGGTGTTTCCTTGGATACTCCGAGCGTGCCTCGAAAATCCAGATCACCTTCCGTCCGAACCATTCCGTCACGAATCTCAATGCCTATGGCTGTCGCGACTGCCCCCAAGGTCACCCCGGCACAGGCTGCAAGCGCCTCCAGCAGCATGTTGCCGGAGCAAGCCATGAGTCCGTTACCGCCTGTGGCAGGATGCAGACCCGCTTCAACAAGCGCCTTTCCGGTTCCAACCGCGCAAGTAATTCCCGCCCCGATTCGCCCCTCGGCCCTCAGGGTCACGAGTGCGGCTTCCGGACATTCGCGATAGCGCTCCTTGAGCGGCGCCTGGAGCGATCGGAGTTCTTCTGGCTTCATAACGCACCTGGGTTGTCAAAAGTTGTCGGCCAACTCTTGAAGTCTACTGCAAAGTCGGAGGCGTATCCATCACTCCGATGACGATGCGGGCGCCTTGTATGAGAAGAGGGGAGTGTGAGGAATAAGCCGGCCCGCCGCGCGTTTCGAAATGTTCGATTGCAAGACCTGACCCAATACTGTTAGTTTAACTGGTTTTCGGTCATCATCCTCCTATCGCACAATGGTGGAGGACGACATGGCCAGAACCAACGCATGTTTAGGGAGTGGGGCGCGGCTGACGGACTACTTGAGCACCAGTTTATTGGCGCGCGTGGACCCGGCATCTCTGATCGGCGAATTGCTGGATGCGCACCAGTGCCACAGCCGTCGCGAACGGTGCTTTCCGGCCACGGCCGTGGCGTATTACTGCATGGCCTTGAGCCTGTACCCCGAAGCCGCCTACGCGGACGTGTTTGATGCCGTCGCCCAGGGGCTGGCGTGGCGCAGTCATGGGGCAGTACCGCCGCGCATCAAACCGTCATCCATTAGCGTGGCCCGCTCACGGCTCTCGTGGCCACTCTTCAAGCAGCTCCAGGAGGTCGCCTGCCAGCCGCTGGCCTGTGACACCACATGCCCTCAAGCCTTCTATCGCGGACTGCACGTGATGGCGATCGATGGCAGCACCTTCGAGGTCCCCGATGAGCCTGGCAACATCGCGGCCTTTGGGTATCCGGGCAGTCGCACCGGGGTGGCCGGGTATCCACAGGCGCAATGCGCCATACTTGTGGAGTGCGCCACGCACGCCATTGTGGCCGCCAATATCGGGGCGTATCGTGACGCGGAATGGACGGTGTGCAAACCGCTCCTGGCCAAGCTGAATGCGTCGACGCTCTGTTTAGCCGATCGAGGATTTCATGGCTACGACTACTGGGGGAGCGCTCAGGCCACGGGCTCTCACCTCCTGTGGCGCTGCGCGTCCAACCGACAGTTACCGGTCACCCAGGCGCTCAGTGATGGCTCGTTTCTGAGCGTGCTCCGTCCCAGCACAGGGGCCCGGCGCAAGGATGAGAGCGCCGCCGTGCCCGTGCGCGTCATCGAGTACACTCGGCCCGGCACGCAGGGGGCCGAGACGCGCTATCGACTACTGACGACGCTGCTCAACGAGCAGCACGCACCCGCCCTGGAGTTGGCGGCGCTCTATCATGAGCGCTGGGAAGTGGAGGGGGTCTTTGACGAGCTGAAGACGCACGTACACCCGCGCCGTCGGGCGTTACGCAGCAAGACGGCCGACCTGGTCCGGCAAGAGTTTTATGGCTGGGTGCTCACCCACTACGCGGTGCGGTGGCTCATGCACGCCGCGGCCACCGCACATCAGGTGCCGCCACACCGGTTATCCTTCGTCGCCCACGTGCACCTGCTGCGCCGAGCCCAGCCCCAGTCCGGGGCTTTTCCCCCCAGCGCATCCGCGCCTGCGTAAGCGATGGTTCGAGCACTTGCTGTCGCATGCCGCCGCGCTGTGCTGCGTCAGCCGTCGTGGCCTCTCAAATCCACGGATGGTTAAGCGCCGCAACACACCCTATGCGAGCCACGCTCGTACCCTGCCGCGCAATCAACCGCAGGGGTTCGCTCCCGCGCTGCTCCCACCGCTTCCGCTGTCAACACGAAAATGGTATTCACAGGCCAAGAAACACTTAAACTAACAGTATTGAGACCTGACCCCCATCTGCCGTTCGTATACCATGGCGCAGCATCCGGTGCAGCGACACTAGCACGGGATGTTTCTTTGCCGAAGAAGATTGCCGTTTCTCTCTGCGCCATCTGGAGGAGGGGGGAACGGTATCTGGCACCTTGTTCCACGCACGCTCGTTGCTCGAGACAAGAAAACAGGGACATTCTGAATTTTCTAGCATCTGAGGGGGGCTGGCGGGAGCGGAGGTCACCGGAGGCGCGGGGGCCCGCCGAGGCTCGGCCAGGGCGGAAAGCGGAAACTGACCGAGTCTGCGAGGGAATTTCCGAAGGCGTTCCGCCTGGCCGAGCCCGTGAGAGTCGCGCCGAGAGCTGCGGGAGCGACTGCCAGGCTCCACCACCTCAGCCTTTCGCTGCCTTGTCCCCCAGAATGTTCAAATCGGTTATTCGGGAAGCCTGATCGGGCTTCCCACGCGGGGGAGGGTGTGTCAGGCTTAGTTGACAATTGACGAAGCGGCCCCGGTGTGGTGCAGTGATCGTTGCTCAGACAACCACCACTCC
>JACQHN010000223.1 GCA_016199015.1 Nitrospira defluvii | reverse complement strand
GAATCAATCAGTGCAGGCGTGAGGATGCGCGGCTCGTTGGCGAGAAAGGCTCCAAGGGCCTTTGGGTTGAGCACCCACACATCGCAATTGCTTTTTGATCCTATCCGTTCGATAAACCAGCCTGGAAATACCACCACTGGTCGAACCGTGAAGGGGATGGCCCGCCCATCGTTCAATACCATTGTCAGCCAGCGCGCTTGAGCCCGGGCCTGGACCAACGGTTCGTCGAAGGGATGCTCGTTCTCAATCCTGATGGCTTGGCCGTCATAAAATATTTTCGGATCGGCGTGCAAGGGTTTGCTTCGCGTTTTCGTTTCAATGGTGAAAATGCCGGCCGAACCGACAAGGACATGGTCGATATTGAAATTAGGCCCAAGAATGTCATGAAAGACTCGATAGCCCTTTTCCCGCAGCAGATCGAGCACCTCTCCCACTGTGCGTTCTCCGTCCCGCCCAAGTCGAAGATTGTTAATTTCCGCCTTGTAAGCTCTGCGCCTTCGCCAGGTAGCGAGAATAGCCACAATTGCTACTATGGTGAGAACGGGTGGATTAGAGGGGATGGAGAACAACCATCTCCACCATTCATACAGTGCGAGCATCACAAGGCATGATGCTAGCACGAGGAAGTCAGTCCATTTGTCCTGCAGCGAACGAATGTGTTCTTCTGCTGACTGACCGGGGAGCCGCAGCGGAGTCATCTGAAGGGGAGTGCGACGGTTTTTCGAGTTGAATAATCGCGCCGACCGGAACATTTGCGGGCACCTCCTGATGTGGGTCTTGTCCCATTCAGCAGGCATTGTAGGTCAGGCCGGTTCATCGGGGTAGAAAAGACGCAGTTTCTGCAGCACTCGCTTCGGTGCTTCCCCTCAGCGATGGTCCCTCATCTCTGGTTACCGATCAGCCTGACCACTCAATCTGAGCACGAGATGAGGCCTGAAGTGATAGCCCCAGACGGAAATAATCACGCGCGACACTGCCCCGAACAAGCCGCTCACGAAGACCCCGACGAAGGGGCGCCGAAACACGATGAGGTTATCACGATCGCGAAAGGCTTGTGGCCGTCGTAGAAGGTGGTGCGGGCAGTCGTGCACGAGTCGGTGAGGGAGAGATCGGAGGGCGCCCTATGGAATCTCGTTCCCTATTCCATTTGCTCATGATTGCGTGTATGAACGTGGAGCAATGATTGGTGTGGACAGGGTACTACTCACTCAACCATCACAGGAGGCAGGTTATGGCGAAGGGCATGCAACAGAAGAAAACGACCAAGAAGAAACCCACTAAGACGCTCATGGAAAAGCGCGCCGAAAAGAGCGCGAAGAAGGGCCGCTGATTCGGCGCCAGCTGCATCAGTTTTTGACCGGAGTATGGTGGTTCCTGTCATCACCTGCGTCACCGAGAAAACGGCGAGTTCCACGCCGTCCTCGGAACGCAGGTGAATGGCGGCGTGCTTCGTGTGCCACGCACGCGCGAGATGCGCATGTCGGTCATGAAGACAGGCGAGAGGGTGATTCCGCCAATCCGTCTATGAACGTGGTGATGCGTGAGCGCTACGCTACTTAGGGCAGGCCAACTGAGAGTCAGTCAATGCAGCTTTTGTAACAGTCCCTCGGCGACGACCGAATTCGGATCGCCGCCTACGATCATATCCTTATCGCCGAAGTGAGCGGTCGATCGCGTCGTCACCCGCATGTTCAAACCTCCCGGAGCGAGGGTATATTCAAAGAGAGCGATTTCTTGTTGCTGATCCATATAGCCCTGGCTCGCCCGTTCGAAGGAGCCGACAATTCCCACTGACAGTCGGCCCGGTCCTTTTTCAAAAGTCTTCACCACCATTCGTTGCACGCCGCCTCCCCGAGGCACGTATTCCACCGTTTGCCCGACGTGGGACAATTCAACCTGCCGCGCGACTCCTTTATTGTTCGTGTAGGCATAGAGGGGAAAGCCCTGTGGACTAAAATCGATTTGGACCTCAGCCTGACTGCCGTCCGCGCTGATGAGCGTTCCTTTCCACCCGCCGGTCAAATCCGCTGCGCTCACAGTGGCAACCATCGTGAGCAGGAACAGAGTTGCCGCGACGCCAACAAGGAGTTTTACGGTCATAAGCGTATCCTCACAGTTATTCCAGGCTCGTAGCCTCGAAGTGTGCTAGGGCCTCGTCTTCAACGGCATAGCTGATCTCAAGTGGATTGCAGCAGACTTCACAGTCTTCGACATAGGTGTGACGATGAACCGAGAGGTCTAACACCATCGAGATCTCTGCACCGCAAGAAGGGCACGTGAAGAAATGTTCCACAGCATAAAGAGCCTACTGCAACTCTCTATGCGATGCAATGACAGGGCAGCGGCAGCCTAGGCAGTCAGGCAGCGTGCAGGCCTATCAGACATTGAAGGGCTGCTGTCCCGCAAAACGAGCCGTGGCTCCAAGCGTGAATAGATTCGGCGTCTGGCTGGCCGGTAGACCAGCCTTGATGGCGGCATGGAACTTTGCGTAATTTCCGCGGTAGGCGCCGTGATTCCAGACCTTCAACAATTGTTCGGTAAACGCGCCGTTGTGGTCGCCGTCCAGGGAGGTCTGGTTGTCCTGACAGCCCGAGATCAGGAGCACCGCCGGTTTGAACTGTTTCGCGATCGCGGTCAGCCGCGGGCTGACGGCAATCTGAGCGAGTATGCTGTCCGGGTCCGGCGCGGAAGCCTTTCCGGCGGCCTCCGCCACGTTTCGTTGCAGTTTGTCGTAAAAGGCTTGGTGCTCGCGATAGGTGCGGATGCCGACGGCGAGCGGCATCATTTTGGAGCGCCCGGTCGACACGTTGCCGTCGAGTTGCGGTGGCATGGCACGGGTGACGGTACCGCTATGGCAACTGTCGGACAGGACGAGAATGCGCACCCCGGCCGCGAAGCGGCTCAATTCGAAGTACAACTCGTCGTCGATGAGCTGACCGTCGTAGAGGCACCAGGTCTCATCCTTCTTGTCGGCTTCCTCTCCCGTCACGTCGGGCACTTGGCCGCCGTGGCCCGAATAGGTGAGGAAGAAGAAGTCGCCCTTCCCTAACCGCTTGGCGGCTTTTCGCATCGCAGCCAGGGTATGGGCGCGTGTTCCTTTATGGGTCAACAGCAGGGTGGATTTCATGCTGCGCGACTTGGCGATCGCCGCCATATCCTTGGCATCGAACTCACAGGCAGCGAGTGGGCCGCTCCAGCCACCGTATGCGGCAGGGCTCACTGCATTCAGGCCGATGTGTAACGACATGGCCTTTGCCTTGCCGGCTGATGAAGGAGTGGTTTTTGGCATACGTACCTCCTTGAGTGGGCGGGGAGCCGCGGGGGTGACAAGATCCAAGATCGTAAGATGGCGATACGGTAGTCTTTAGGGAGAAATCTGTCAACGGAGGGCGGGAGCAAATGCTGGTATTTCACCGCTCTTCGCGCGTAGGAGCGCGGCAGAAGGCGTGACCGCGTAACGTGGGGCCCAATCTATCAGGGCTCTTCGTCTTCGACATCCTCAATCGACTGCTGGAGCGCCGCGACGAACGCCGCCGGATCAGCCAAGTCGCTCCCCCTCAGTTGGTATTCCGAGACCAGCACACCGTCTTTGTCCACCACGATCAAACGATAACCCTGTTTCACTGCGACTCCTTTCAATGCGTGTTCACGCGAGGTGAGGGGAAAAAGCCAGGCCACTGCCAGCCTGCTGCCGCAAGTGCTGCCTGAAGGTATTCTTCCTGGCTGTGTGTGATGAAGGCCCCGACATCCAGTGTTTGCTATGGCAACCGGGGGATTCTCGGTCAGTTGGAATTCAGAGGCAGATTGTAAGCCATGCCCCGGTTTCGTCGTGGCTGTTTCAATATCCCCACGTCTCGTGACGGACAGGCAAACGGTTGAGCTCGTCCCGGTAGAACTGCCACTTGGGCATGAATTGATCCAGCAACGCGATGAAGCGGCTATTGTGAGTAGGTTCCAGCAGGTGCGCCATCTCGTGCACCACGATGTATTCGAGGCATTCCGCCGGCTTCTTTGCCAGTTCCGTGTTGAGCCTGATGCTCCCGGCGGCAGGGCTGCAGCTGCCCCACTGCGTTTTCATCCGTTGCACGAAGAACCTCGCCACTTGTATGTGCATGAGCGGCTCCCATCTCGCGATCAACGCTGGGACGGCTGCTTTGAGCTGCTCGCGATACCACTCCTCGAGGATGGCTTGCCTGTTCCCGGCACTGCTGAAAGGGCGAAGCTTCAGCACTATCCTGCTGTGTTGCAACTCCACCGCCGGCGTCGCCTCTTTTTCAATCACCTTGAGCAGGTAGCGCTTCCCCCACACATAATGGCTCTCGCGGTCGAGATACTCGCGCGGGCGGTCACGTGCTTGTTCGCGCAGCTTGTGCTGCTGGTTCTTGATCCAGCCAAGCTTGGTAATGGCGAACAGGCGGATGTTGTCCAGGCCCATTCGGAACGGCGCGGAGATCCGCACCTTGCCCGTGGGAGGGTAGACACTCAGGTGGATGTTCTTGATGCCTTTCTTCACCACATCCACGTCGATCTCACCCAGTGTGATCTGCGTGACCATCAGTATTCCTTCTGTTGCTTGATGATAAGGAAGATGCGCTCTACCTCGGCCACTTCCTGCAAGATTCCATACAAGGCAGCTTTGATCACTCGCTCACGGGCTTGAACTCCCCGCCAGCCGTCCGGCCTGGTGCGTTTGACCGTGTCGTCGATCTTGATCGCAAGTTCCAGCACCTCATCCTTGGTCGCATTCCCATAAGGAGTGGGAGACTCGGCCGCACCCCTCACATTGTCAAATGTGGCCCCCCGCTTGAGGTTGTGATAGAGGGCGCGGCGTCCTGGCGTATGCAACTGCACAGGCATATCCTCCGCCTGTCCGGCATCCACTTTCTTCGCCAGTTCGGCGATGCGCCTCAGGTAGTCTTCATATTCGATGGCCTTCGCCTTGCGGGCCGCGATGATCGCGTCGAGCAACGCTGACATCTTCTCGTAGTAAGCCGGATCGTTCAGGTGCTCCTTAACGATCTTGCGGCGGACGTTGTTCTCGATGGTCTCGGCAATGGCATCCTGGTTGCCCTTCAGGCCGCCTAGCTGCGTGGCGATGGCATTGGCAATGTCGGACTTCACGATCAACTCCAGCAGGCCCATGTTGTCGAAGGGGGAAATCTTCCTCGGTTCATCGGCCTCGATGTAGGTATCGATGAGGTGCCGCATGTCCGCTTCGTAGGCTTTCAGGTCCAGGCTTTCCCCGCTGGCCCTGCGGATGATCTCGCGCACATTCAGGTACTGGTCGAGCTGCAGCTTGATACGGCTGATGTCTGCCTCGTTATATCCTGCTCTATCCAGTTCGTCGGCGATGTTGGCGTAGGCGCGCACCAGCGCCACAGTCGCCTTGTAGAGCCCCGCTCGCTGCGGTTCCCGTTCCTGCAGGTCAGCCGGGATCTCCGTGTTGCCGCAAAAATAGTGAATGTGCTCCAGCTCGCCCTTCGGCGGTTCCACCGGCTCGCAGAACAGGGCGAGGGTGTCCAGCGCATGGTCGAGCCGTTCCTTCCCTTTCTTAAGGCGATCCTGCAGCAGCACCTCGGGATCGGCACCGCCTGCGCTGTGATCCAGCTCGGAGGTATAGACCGCGATGGCGTTCTCCACCTTCTTGAACAGGTCCTTGTAGTCCACGATGTAGCCGAAGTCCTTGTCCTCGCCGTCCAG
>JACQHN010000146.1 GCA_016199015.1 Nitrospira defluvii | reverse complement strand
GCGAAAGAGTGGTCTGGAAAGAGAACCCCTTCCAAGCCAAGTGATTATGTCCTAACCCGCAGTTGTCTGTCAGGTGAAATCTTAGCTCATACAGCTAAGGAAACGGAGGGAGGTGATGATCTTGCGCCACATGCCTGCAATGTCTCTTGTAATAGCTGGTTTGATATCGGTCTTAACTGGATGTAAAAGTGTTGATGACAACAGTAAGAATTCCGCAGCCGCTGTAGCAGTCGAGTCTTCGTTTAATGTGTTGAAGTCAGTGTTTAGTCAAGGGCAGGCATCGAAGGGGGAGGCCTCTCAATCGTCTGAATCACGAACTGGTCAATCTGCTGGTGCCCCCCACTCCTCTACCGCGAGCGTGTCTTCAGTGCTGGCACCTGACCCTGAATCTGCCGAGTTGGCCAAGGGGCCATTTTCGGGTATCACCATTACTGAGCCTGACCCATCCGCCGGCGGAACGGTACGGTCTTCTATCGTGGTCTATGTGAGCCCGGAGGGTAACTATGCCACAGGCGGCCTCGACGGGAACGGCTATCCTTGTATCAGCTGGGTCACGGGTCCTAAAACCAATCCCGCTGATCTTGCATTTGGATTTGAAGATCCAGCCACAACACAGCTTTACAAGAATGCCGGAGCCAATGTGTGTCCTCCATTTCGTGTGCAATTTGAGTCGGATGGAATGGTGAGGGTCATTAGTGGGTCATACAACCGCAAGCGAAACGTGGTCGTACGGGTTCCCCTTAAGTTACCGGATTGGTCGCTAGATATTTTCGAGCGGCATGCCATTAAGGGAATTCGCCTTGGCCCTGCGATCTCAGGCGTCAAGAAGGCTGTGCCGTTCGAGCCTCGTGCATTGAATGATGGTGCCTTTCTCCAATTCGGCCTGCCTGATCCTAGTGCCAGTAGCAAGCAGGGTTATCCAAAGACAGTTTATGGCTGGGCCTCTCCAAGAGAAGTGTCTGGATGGTCGACAGATATTCTCATGGCTTCTTGGTACGGTGGAGACCTCGACCAACGGGGCCAAGGCGCACTCTTTAACAAAGCTGTAGTAGAGAAGTATGGCTCGCCTTCGACCGTTTCCGGGGGATATGCCTATTGGTTTTATGACGTTGAAGGAAGACAGCTTCAGTTCAAGGATGCTAGTTCTCATAATTGCCTTGGGAACTACCAAGATTGGGAGCGAAACTTTATGCTAGGCGGCTCACTAGGTGCCGTGGATCTAGGGCCTTGGGGCTGTTCACTAATGGTGAAGCATACCTATGCAGATGATAATGCAGTAATTGGATCTTATGAGGTGCGAACCTACTCAGGACTTGCCCTGGGCATGGCGCATTTTCGGGCTCGTCTGGGAGAGGTAAGAAGAGCAAAAGAAAAAATCGGCTCCCTGCCACAGTTCAAGCCAAAACTTTGAGTCCATCAAGGTATGGGGAAAGGTAGCAAAGTTGAAAGCTGCGAGAGCTATAAATCGCGCTTAATTCGACTCCATCAATCACAATGAGAACATGCCCAAAGGGCAGCGGATTGCTCCGCTGCCCTTTGGGTTTCTGCTGATGTTCCTCTCCGCCGAGTCGCCTTGCCTTTCTCTTTCTGAACTGGGTAAGATGCCCAATTTCAACGCCACATGATCTGAGTGGGTGAAGCGTGCCTCGAGAATTGTCCCTCGCCGAAGTCTTCCAGCTGGGGTACTACTGGGAGACCAAAATTCTTTTGACTGCAGTGAAGTTAGATGTATTTTTGGCGCTTGATGGGCGAGGCCGTACCGCCCCAGAAGCCGCCGGAAAAGTCGGCGCCGATGTGCGAGCGTTGGAACTCCTGCTGAACGCGCTGGTGGCCATTAGGCTCCTCACGAAAACCGGCAATGTCTATGCCAATACGCCGGTGGCCACGACCCATCTGGTCAAACATTCGCCACAATACGTGGGACATTTGCTTCTATTGCACGATGCCGAGTGGAGCAATTGGGGAAAGCTGGAAGACGCTGTTAAAACCGGCCATTCCCCTGTCACACAACATGTCTTTGAAACGGACCCGGCTCTCGGAGCCAACGTGTTGTCCGTGTTGCACCGAATCGGGCAGCAGAGCGGACCTGATTTGGCGAAACGGCTGGCGCTCGACCAGGCGCGGACGATGCTTGATCTTGGCGGGGGCGCAGGGACGAATGCCATCGCGTTCTGTCAGGTCTATCCGCAACTTTCGGCGACGGTATTTGATCTGGCGACCACGCTGCCATTGACGGAACGGACGGTGAAGGAAGCCGGGTTAGAGGCGAGAATCGCGTTGAAATCCGGTGACTTCAATCGTGACTCGCTGGGCGGTCCTTACGATGTGGTGTTGATGTCGGATATTCTGCATTACCAAGACCTGGCGACGAATGCCGCGCTGGTGAAAAAGATCCATGGCCATCTCAACCTCGGTGGGCGGTTGGTGATCAAAGATCGATTTCTAGATGCGTCCGGCACCAGCCCCGCTTGGACGGCGGCGTTTGCCGTCCATATTCTCGTCAACACGGAGCGAGGCGCCTGTTATCGGACGGCAGAAGCCATGCAGTGGATGACCGATGCGGGATACGAGTCCGTTGTAGAACTCGAGCAGACCGCGGTGGTGCAGGGCGTCAAGTCTCGTGAGGCGTGAACGTGAGGTGTGAGGTGATGGACGAACGGCGACCGACGAAATACGAAGGACGAGGGAAGTGATGGCAGCGTGGCTCAAACAGCCTGGATTTTTTGGAACACATGCGACGTTGGGTGCAGATCTGAGTCAGTTAATGGCAGCCCTCTTTACGGGACTGTTCATTATCGGCTGGGTACAGGCGAAACGCCGTGAAGGGCATGCCCATCACTGGCTTATGCTGGGTGGAATGACGGCGATGCTGAGTTTTTTCGTGAGCTATTACCTCTTCCGACAATTGGGGGTACTGGCATTCGAGGGGAAAGAAGGTTTCGGTGGATCTCAAGCACTCTACCGCCATGTGTTTATCCCTCTTCTGACTTTTCATATCATGCTCGTGGTCATTGGGCTGGTCATGGCGATTTACATGATTGTGCTTGGGTTCCGCGCTCAGATTGTAGAGCAAGGACGACGGTTGCTGAGCGGTCGCGTCCTCCAGACAACTTGGGGAAAGGTCGGCACGATCTTCGGGCTCCTCTGTGCGATCGTGGGGGCATACCTGGTGTATTTGGTCGCAGCGGATCGTTTTCGGATGGGGCGGCTCTTGGTGTGGGCCGGGCTCCTGGCTCTCATCGCCATCGTGTTTGCCGTGGAAATGGCGATCCAGCGTATCTGGCCGGACGGCGGGCAACGCCATCGAACTCTCGGCCGGTTTACCATGGTCATCTACTGCATCCTCTTCCTCACCGGCACGACGACCTATGCGATGCTCTATATTCTCTATCCCGGGAAAATTGGGTGAGACCTAACATCGAATAGCTGATGCCTGATAGCTGAATGCCGAGGAGCTTATGCTGGTCTGTGGGTGCGGCAGATGGATGCATACCGAGGGAGTCGAGGAGCGGATCGCCAGTGATGGCGCGCACACCTGGTTCGTCCGATCGGAATGTCGACCATGCCACTGGTTGGTGGGAGTCGACGTGCCGGTAGGGCAGGTCGAGGGGATCGTCGATCGGCTGATGTGGAGCGATGATGCCCGGCATCGGTTGGATCGCGTCCCGCCTTATGCCGTCCCTGTATTGCGCGATCTGGTGGAGGGTTTCGCCCGGACCAGGCAGCAGCGCGTGATTACCTACGATGTGATCGAGCAGGCTCAAACCGGTGATGTGGTGTCGTGGGATCCTGACGCCGAGCGCCGCCTCGCCAATGTTCCGGCGCCGGTCCGTGCCATGGCGCGTATCGAACTGGAACGGACGGCCGTGGATCGTGGAGCACGGTGTGTGACCGTGGCCTTGATGGAAGAGGTCAAGGCGCGCTACTTCGGCATGGCCGCACAGCGAGATGAGGCGTAAGTACTGAGACGGCTTTGAGGAAAGCGAAGCAGGCGTCGGCTCCTCGCTCCCAACCCCTTACTCCTAACGGATGAAGCAATGTTGCATCGACTGGCGTTACGAGTCCTACCGAGTTTGACCTTAGCCGTGACCGAAGACTCGGTTCGCAAGCGAAAGCGTCTGGTCATGTTTGTCCCTGGCCTGGTGGCCTTTGCGGTCTACCGGGCGGCGAAACAGGGCATGTCACTGGCGGAGCCGATGACACTTCTGCTCCTGAGCGGCTTGGTATCGCTGATGACGGCGATCTGTGCCTATCGAGTCGGTCGCGCGGTGCCATTTGCAAAAATGGTGAGCGCAGATGGAGCCCGGCGCATTGGATGGATTCTGGTCTGGATCGGCTTTGTCTACGGGGTACAGTTGTCGTTACTCGTGCTGGCTCTGCTGTGGTTGGTGGGATACGACTATGCCAAACATCCCGATGGGCCCGCAATGATGGCGATCATCATTCCCAGCACGGCGGTCGCGCGCGACGCATTTGAGATCGGGTACATTCGCTGGCTCGAATCCAGTGGGCGTCCTCTGGTCACCTTTCCTGATGGCGCCGGACTGCGCACCTTACTTCAGCGAGTCAGTCCCGTCCTGTTAGGCTGGATTGCCGCAGGGGCACTTGCTTGCGCAAGTCTGTCGGTGATGATGAGCACCATCATGCGTGGAGATCTGGCGGTGTTGGCGCAAGGCGCCATCGTGACAGTGGCGGCGGGAACCGTGGCTCTCTTGGCGTTTTTCGCCGGGCAAACCGGTGGAGACGCCTGGTTGTCCAGGGTGGCTGCGACTCGCTGGGGAGAACTGATGAAGTTTTGGTGGTGGCCCGGACTAGCCTTCGCCTCGACGTACTATCTGGTGCTGCTCGGAGGCTGCCTCTATGTCTTGAAGCAGCCGATGGATTCGGTTGGACTTTTCGCCGGGGTCGCGGGAGTGGTGGGTGGCCTGATGGCTTTGTACTGTTACTATTTGGGCCATCGACGGGACATCGAAAATCGCCAACAGGGAGGAGTTCCCAGCGTCTTGTTGCGTTGTCCATTCGTCATGGGCATTCTCGGTCAATCTCGCGAAGCCATTTCAGGTACGGCATTGAATGGATCTGCGGCTGTCTTCGAGAAGAACAGTCAGAGAGTGTCGTCATGACCATACGCCTTCCGTTTCGATCATTCATCGTTCTGTTGCTGTGCGCGGTGCTCCTGGGCGCAGGGGTCGCCTTGTTGAATCCGGCATCGCTCAGGGCGGCAGACCCGTCCACGGATGTGTATTTTCACACGCCCGGCGTTCCCAGCGGCCCCTCGGCGCCGATGGGCAACGAGAGTTACTATCCGCAATATGGCTCGCTCGACAGCCGATTGTTGATGTGGTTCATCATCCAACAGCATACGTATTTCGGTGGCTTTGTGTTGGCCTTGCCGATTTTTTGTGTCCTATTGGAATTTCTCGGGTTGGTGGCGCGAAACCCTGCGCTCGTCTTACGCTACGATGGCTTGGCTCAAGATCTCCTGAAGGTCGCGCTGTTGGCCATTTCCGTCACCGCGGCCGTCGGCAGCGTGATGTTGACGATGTTCATTACCCTGTATCCCAATTTCATGCAGTACATGGGAGGGACCTTCAAGGTGATGATGCCCCTCTATGCACTCGTGTTTGTCGGAACAACCTTCCTCACGATCGCCTATTACTATACTTGGGATCGTATGGCGGCGCCGGGGTTGAAGTGGGTGCATCTCTCGATCGGCCTGCTCGCCGTGGTGTTCGGAACGTCGCTGCTGCTGCTCGCCAATGCCTGGTCGGCCTTCATGATGGCGCCGTCCGGAGTCGACGGCCAGGGCCGGTATTTGGGGAATCCCTGGCATCTGCTTCACTCCGCCCTCTGGAATCCGTTGAACCTGCATCGGTTTTTGGCGGATATCATGTCGGGCGGAGCGGTCGTCCTCGCCTACGCCTGCTACCGGTTCTTCACCGGTAAGAGCCAAGAGGAGCGCGCCTACTACGATTGGGTTGGCTATATATTCTTATTCGTCACCGTCTGCGCGCTGCTGCCGATGC
>JACQHN010000140.1 GCA_016199015.1 Nitrospira defluvii | reverse complement strand
GGCTTAGTCTGGCCGAGCGGCGCGGCGACGGAAGGGACCTCTGTCAGTCTGCCCATCGAATTGGTGGCGGACTATGTACATGCCGTGATTGAGGCGGACCGTGAGGTATACACCAGGCACGTCGTCGAACGGTTGCAGGCCAAAGGGGTGGTCGTTGCCTCAGAGAACTGGGAGCAGAAGAATACGCTGCCTCTCCCGGCTCAATTCCTGATGGAGTCAGGCCGGGTCATGGCGAAGAAAGGCATCGGCATACAGTATCGATTGATCAGCCTCTGGCCGATCAACAAGCGGAATGTGGGCGCCAGCGAGTTTGAGAAGACGGGCCTGGGTGCTGTTCTCACCCATCCCACCAAACCCCATACCGGTTTCGTGAAGGAAGGAGGAGTCAGTTACTTCCAAGCAGTCTATCCGGATCTTGCTGTGACGCAGGCTTGCATCGGCTGTCACAACGCCCATCCGGATAGTCCTAAACGGGACTTCAAAATCAATGATGTCATGGGGGCGATTGTGATCAGCATTCCAGTGAAACAATAATCTCGGGCTGGCGGTGGGATCAGTGACTGAATCTTGCGGTCCGCTGGATCGGACCGCAAGATAGTTCAGCGTCATGCCATCCAGGCGGCGGAACGTGAATCCTCAGAGGAGTGGAGTCGCCTACTCGAGGCGACTCCTTTCAGGGCCGTTTGATTTGGACCTCTCTCAAAAACTACCGATCTCCTTGTTTCCTGAGACGAAACACGAAAGAGCCTTCGGGAGTCACTGAGACGAGGCCGAACGTTGCCTTGTAACCGTTCAGTTCAAAATCGCCTTTGATGACCGCGCGATCAACCGCGGCCAGGCGAAGGCTACGCACGGTTTCGTCCAATGTCGTTCCCATGAAGAGCGCCCGATGCTCTTCCGTGAGCATGCGCTTGATCTTCTCCCGCCCCGCATACGTGCCGCCTTGAGTCGTGATGAAAGCCCCGTCTTCAGTGAATAAGGAAACCAAGCGGGCGGCATCATCTTGGTTCCAGGCATCGATGAACTGCCTGAGCACCTCACGAATGTCAGCCAGTTCTTCCTGCTCGGATGGAATCAATTCGAGGACAGGAACATCTTGAGCCAGGCAGAGAGAAAGATCGACGGTATGACTTTCGATTGTTGAGAGGGCGATGGCGAGGAGAAGAGGGGCTCTGCTCATGGCATGGTGCCTGGGTCGGCACCTCATCATGACCAAGCCATTCGGGAAGCGCCGCGCTCCGGAACTTTCAGCCTGCCTTACGAATGGCCGCGGCGGGCGCGGTCAGCGATCTTCTTACGAAGACGAGCCTTTTCGAGACTGATTTGAGCGTCTTTCACTTCTGAAGGGAGACCACCGGCTTGAAGGCGCTGTTCGGCCAGCTCAACGGCTTGCTGGGCGCGACCGATATCGATGTCTTCCGCCTTCTCGGCGACTTCAGCCATCACCGTGACTTTGGTTGGCGTCACCTCGGCATAACCCCACAGGATAGACATGTATCGCCACACCTCTTGGCTCTTGTACCGTAGTTCTCCGATACGCAGGCTGGAAAGAAAATGGCAATGTCCCAGCAACACACCGAATTCTCCCTCGCTACCTGGGGCGATGACCTCATCGACCTCCTGGCTCAGAAGCAACTTCTCCGGCGTCACCACTTCTAATAGAATCTTCCCAGCCATTCTTCTTCCTACTCCCTAAACACACAAAGGGAAAAGTAGGCGGGCTGCTCTGATCTGCGCGCATCGAACGAGCACCTTCTGAGCGTGCGCGTTCTGCGAGCAAAAGAGCACCCGCCTGCTTAGACTTTAACCCCCATCTTTTCCGCCTTCGCCACCGCTTCCTCGATCGGACCAACCATGTAGAAGGCCTGCTCGGGCAAGTGGTCGTATTTCCCTTCGATGATCTCTTTGAAGCTGCGCACCGTATCCTTCAGCTTCACATATTTGCCTGGCGCTCCGGTGAAGGCCTCGGCCACATGGAACGGCTGCGACAGGAACCGTTGGATCTTGCGAGCCCGAGCGACGGCCATCTTGTCGTCTTCCGACAATTCGTCCATTCCGAGAATCGCAATGATGTCCTGCAGGTCTTTGTAGCGCTGCAGGACCGACTGTACCCCACGCGCCACCTTGTAGTGCTCTTCGCCGATGACTTGGGGATCGAGAATGCGCGAGGTGGAATCGAGCGGATCGACCGCAGGATAAATTCCCAACTCAGCGAGCTGCCGAGACAACACCGTCGTCGCGTCCAAGTGCGCAAATGCGGTGGCCGGAGCCGGATCGGTCAAGTCGTCGGCCGGTACGTAGATCGCCTGAACCGAGGTAATAGATCCCTTTTTAGTAGACGTGATGCGTTCCTGCAGCGCCCCCATTTCGGTGGACAGATTGGGTTGATACCCAACCGCCGACGGCATACGCCCGAGCAAGGCAGACACCTCGGACCCGGCCTGCGTGAACCGGAAAATATTGTCCACGAACAAGAGCACGTCCTGGTTTTCTTCATCGCGAAAATATTCGGCGACCGTCAGACCGGTGAGGCCGACACGCAGGCGAGCGCCTGGCGGCTCGTTCATCTGCCCATAGACCAAGGCTGCTTTTGACTTGGTGTAGTCGTCGGGATCGATGACCTTGGATTCCTGCATCTCGTGCCAGAGGTCATTGCCTTCACGTGTGCGTTCACCGACGCCCGCAAACACGGAAAACCCACCGTGGTGCAAGGCGATATTGTTGATGAGCTCCATGAT
>JACQHN010000139.1 GCA_016199015.1 Nitrospira defluvii | reverse complement strand
TGTCCCGAGGGCTTCAGTCGGTCGGTTACCCTTGCGACTGCCTCGGTAGCGACTGGGGTGTCCCGACAACTCCCCAGACAGGACTTGCACCTGTGAGACACACAGCGCCTTTGCACGGCGCACTGAATAATGCGGGTTAATAGGACGTATCCGAACATGGGGCAGGAGGACCGGGCGATCCTGATCGACATCTAACACAGCCATTGCCGTTTATCCATTTCCAGAAAACCTCCCGGAGGAAGCGAGCCCCTCGTGAACCGCCCTATATTCACCCCAGCACGATGAGTCTATGGAGAACAGTATGACAATACCGAGACCACGATACGCGCGACGGACCTTATCTCATCCATCAATGCTGTTCGCCCACCTGTCGAAAGAATTCCTGATCACGCAAGCTAACGTTGCCAGCGCCGCCGGCATAGTCATCCCATTGCGAAATGAAGCAAATAATTTTATGTCAAGCTTATCCCGTCCGGCCAAGGATATCGCTGTTCTTGACATCGAACGAATTCCGAGCCCGGATGACTGCGCCTCACTCCTGACATGACCTCTACGTAGACCAAAGAAGACGTTGTCTGAACAGTGAGGTGCAGACAGGAAGCCAGACTCCCGGAATCCATGTCATCACAAGTGGAAGACCAGGCTAGGGTGCGGCCGGCGCATGCTTCGGAGCGGCATGCAGCTCTTCATCAGAAACATAACGAATCGCCAAACCGGACATATGGAGCATCCAGCCTTGTCCACCACCAGCCCCTTGGCTGAAGCTCCAGGCATCCATCCGGAATGGATTCCAGTACCCGCTACGATAGGAATTGGCAGACGTCGCGCCCTGAATCCCGGAACCCATGGTCGATTGAAACGTCGGGCCGCGGTCTGCAAGACGACGCACATCCGCCTCCCCAAGCACCACAGCATCGGCCCCCAACTCCTTCGCCTGGGAAAGGATGCGGTCTCGCAATGTCTCTTCGCTGGCATATTCACTGGTCGCAACAATGCGGGCAATCTGCACATATCCGTGATTCGGCTCGCGCTGCAAGGTGGTTACGTCGTCTCGCCCCGTGCGAGGCTCAAATGACTTTCCGGTGAGGGGATCGACCTGTATGGATACACAGGCGCTCGAAAGTGCAAGGAGCAGTATCAAGATGGCGCGGAAGATTGGACTCATCATCAAGCTCTTTCGAATTCCTCACGCGACATGCAATAGGCGATTCGCTTCACCGATTTTTATACTGACGGCTTAGGACGGACATTTCAACCACAAATCGCAGGGAGACGTGATCGTTTCACGGGCAACAGTGGCGTCCCCCCTCATAACGCGTACGATCGCAGGGCTTCTCGCCAGGCGTTGTCCTATTTATGACTACAATTTCACTTCGGCGATCTGACGAATTTCCTCCATCCGCCGGCGGTTCACGCCAAGATCACCGTAACCAGTTCGAGAAGCTGACCGAAAATGAACTGTCTTGGTTTCGTCGTCAAACACAAATTCTACATCGTCGACAAATCGCAACAGCAGGCTGGTGAATTTAACATGCAAGTACGTCTCATCTTCTTCAACCAGTGTCGTCCGAGGGAGCGAGAGCACGATGGCCTTCAGTGCTGCTTTCGCCTCTACCAGACTTTTCCGATAACGATAGGGCACGATCCCATGCCCCTGGTCTTGTGCCTGAGTTGAGACGCAGTTGGGGCTTGAGGGACAGGGTGCAAGTTGCCTCATCGCGCCATCACCATGGAAACTTTCCCCTCTCTACCAACTCCTTACCTCTGTTCCATGAGCGACGAGTGATCATGGAGGGCGTAGAGTTGGGGAAGCACTGACATGGGGCGATTTGCTCACTCGATGACGGCACGTGTTCCACAACATGGCGTACGTGATCTACAGCCTAGTTCGATTCTTCTAATCCTGTCAACATGCGCCATTGCCCTGCCTGTACGTATCGATGAACGCCTGGTGGCAGCGGCACAGCGTGAGCACCAATTCGTCGAATTATCTCTCTCGCTTCCTCTCCGTTGATTGCGGAACCGGTCCTGCGGTACCCTACCCCCTTGCTGATACCATGCTGGCGGCTGCCAGCCGCTCACGCCAACAAAGGAGCCCTCACGCATGTCCGGTTTTCCGATTGAATACGCCACCCGCATCAAGACGCTGCCGCCCTATCTCTTCGCCGCCATCGATAAAATGAAGCAAGAAGCCCTCGCGCGCGGCGTCGATATCATCAATCTCGGCATCGGCGATCCCGATCTACCGACGCCTGCGCCAATTATCGAGAGCCTGGCCCAAGCGGCCAAGAACCCAAAGCACCATCAATATCCCTCGTATGAAGGGATGCTGTCATTCCGCAAGGCTGTGGCGGAGTGGTACAAACGACGATTTAACGTCACGCTCGATCCGTCCAACGAAGTGCTGACCTTGATCGGCTCGAAGGAAGGGATCGGCCACGTCCATCTCGCCTTCGTCGATCCGGGAGATATTGTCCTGGTACCCAGCCCCGGCTATCCGGTCTATCCGGTCGGGACGAGCTTTTCCGGTGGCACATCGCACATCATGCCGCTCACGAAGGCCAACGGCTTCCTGCCCGATCTGACCGCGATCCCGAAGGATGTGGCCAAGAAGGCCAAGCTGATGTGGTTGAATTCGCCGAATAATCCCACCTCGGTCATCATGACCAAGGACTACTTCAAGCGCGTGGTGGAATTTGCGCAGGAGAATCAGGTCATCGTCTGTCATGACGCGGCCTACTCGGAAATTTACTACGACGGCAAGCGCCCGGCGAGCTTTCTCGAAGTGGAGGGGGCCAAGGACGTGGGTGTGGAGTTTCACTCTCTCTCGAAAACCTACAATATGACCGGCTGGCGCATCGGATTCGTCGTCGGCAACAAGGACGTCTTGGCCGGGCTCGGCAAGGTGAAGAGCAACTTGGACTCCGGCGTATTTGAGGCGGTACAAGCGGCAGGCATCACGGCGTTGGGCCTGGACGATTCTGTCACCGACGGCCTCAGAAAGGTTTACCAAGAACGCCGGGATACGCTGGTCCCTGGCTTGAAGAAACTAGGCCTAGAAGTCGATCCACCTCCTGCCGCGTTCTACATCTGGGTGACGGTGCCGAAGGGCTATACCTCCGCCTCATTCACGGCCCACCTCTTAGAGAAGGCCGGCATCGTGACGACACCGGGCAACGGCTTTGGCGCGCCGGGTGAGGGCTACATCCGCATGACCGTGTGCACCACGAAGGAACGGCTCGCAGAAGCGGTGGAACGCATCAAGATGGTTGGATTCTAACGCGAAGGTTCAATGCTCAATGTGCAATGTTGAATTGAAAAACGTCTCGGCATTGACATTGATCATTCACCATTGAACATTGAGCATTGTCAGGACGGCGATGGCGACGGCATTTATCGGCTTTGGTTCCAACCTGGGCAACCGGATCGACTTTTGCGACCGGGCGGTGACCCTGCTCAGCCTCCTGCCGCACTCACGGCTCGACGCGGTGTCTTCACTCTATGAGACCGAGCCGGTCAATGACGGAGCGGCGCCTGGTCCGGAGTGGTTCCTGAACGGCGTGGCGCAGATCGAAACGGACATTGCGCCGAAGAGCCTGCTGGAAATTTGCCGTGAGATCGAACGATCGCTCGGGCGCGATCCGGACAACCGCAAGGGACCCCGGACACTCGACCTCGATCTGTTGTTGTACGACGACTGCATCCTCAACGAGCCGGCGCTGACCATCCCGCACCCGCGCCTGCATCAACGGCGATTTGTCCTCGCCCCGCTGGTCGAACTCGATCCCGACCGGCGCCATCCGGTCCTCGCACAGAGCCTGCGCGACCTCCTCACGCAATTGGTCGATAAGGCGGTCGTACGTCTACTCGACCCCCAGCCGAGCTCCCGTTATGGATCACGGCCTACCTGCAGTCCATCTCCCGTTGCCGGGCCTCGCGTGTGAAGACGATCCGCACGACAGCGGCCATGGCCGCCTGGAGCCGCCGGCTTCACCGCGAAGGAGTCACGATCGGGTTTGTCCCGACAATGGGGGCCTTACATGCGGGCCATCGCGCCTTGATCCGTGCCGCCCGGTTGGCCTGCGATGCGGTGGTCGTGAGCATCTTTGTGAACCCGACCCAATTCGGTCCGACGGAAGACCTCTCGAAGTATCCCCGTCAGCTCGGATTCGACCAGGCGCTCTGTCGGACGGAGGGTGTCGATGTGGTCTTCGCACCGGCGAGGCAGACGATGTATCCTCCCGGCGCTCAAACCGTCGTGGCGGTCCCGGCCCTTGCACGGCGTTGGGAAGGCGAGGCGCGACCGCACCATTTTCAAGGCGTGGCGACCGTCGTCACCAAGCTGCTGTGCTTGGTCTTGCCCGATAGCACCTGGTTTGGACAGAAGGACTATCAGCAGGCCGCGCTGGTCCAACAGCTGGTGAAGGACCTGAATCTGCCCGGTCGACTCATCGTCCATCCCACCGTGCGGGAGTCAGACGGGTTGGCGCTGAGCTCGCGCAATGTCTACCTGTCCGCCCCTCACCGCCAGGCCGCGCCCGTGCTCTATCGTGCACTCCAAGCTGGTGCGGCGGCCATTCGTGCGGGAGAGCGGCGCGGTGCACAGATCCAACGCAGCATGGCTCGCGTCGTCGCACAGGAACCCCTGGCGATTCCGGAGTACCTCGCTGTCTGCGATCCCCTGACCCTTGAACCAGTCTCCACCCTGCCCCGCAAAGCCGTGCTCCTCGGCGCCCT
>JACQHN010000160.1 GCA_016199015.1 Nitrospira defluvii | reverse complement strand
GCCTTTTTGCGCATCCTGCGGGCTATTCTGATACCAACACGCCACGTGAGCTGATCGCGGCGTATGGTGCAACAATCGAGTTTTTCCGCAGCCTGCTAGGGGACAACACATGAGCGGATTGCTGCGGAACACTTACATGGTCCTCCCAGCAGCTGTCCGCTCAACCGACCGTTCCTATTTCACCCTATTGTCCAGTAACTGGCAACTAAAGTTTAAGACGGTGCCCACCGATACCTTATCCGTCATGAACGAATCACTCGCAGCAACAACCAAAGTCAATGTCGACAGTGCACCGTCCTCGGAGAGCGAGATCTTGACCGTGTCGGAGGTCGCGCGATTCCTGCGCGTGCCAAAGTCCACGGTGTATAAGCTCGCCCGCTTGGGCCAGCTCCCGGCGTCCAAAATCGGGAAGCATTGGCGCTTTCTCCGGCGCGACATTCACGACTGGATGCACAACCGGACCCAGCAAAACTGATCTCTCCCTCGAGAAGGGGAGACGGCCAGGCTGGAAAAAACGTGAGCGGCTCGGACGCCCACGATGTCCGGCGATGTGCCGTAACATCTGCAACGGTTCACAAGAGGCATTCGATGGCCGACACGACAGCGGTGAGAAAAGCAGACGCGTCCGGGCCCAAGCTGACGCCCGAGACCTTCAAGCAGCTGCGGGATTTGATTTACGAAAAGACCGGCATTCATTTTCAGGACAATAAAACCTATCTGCTGGAAAGTCGGTTGCTGCCTCGATTGAACGCCTGTCGGTGCCAGACCTTCGAAAGCTATATCAACTTTCTGCGCTTCGACGCGTACCGTGACCGGGAGGTCACCGAGCTGTATACGGTGATTACCACCAATGAGACCTACTTTTTCCGCGACGAAGCACAGCTCGAGACCTTTATGAAAGTCATGATTCCGGAGGTCATGAAGACCAACGCGGGAACCAAGCAAATTCGAATTTGGAGCGCCGCCTGCTCCACCGGAGATGAGCCGTACACCCTGGCCTTGCTGCTGCGCGACTCTCTTCCGTTAGCCGGCTGGTCCATCGATATCCTGGCCACGGATATCAGCGAGAACGTGCTGAACATTGCCAGGACTGCCACGTACAGCACCCATTCGCTGCGCAAGGTTCCTCCGGCTATGCTCGCAAAGTATTTCACCGGGACGAAAGAACATCAGGCACTCGTGCCGCTGGTGAAGAATATGGTGCGGTTTATGAATGTGAACCTCTACGACCGTCCGCGGCTCAAACTGGTGCGCGGCATGGACATCGTGTTCTGCCGTAACTGCCTTATCTATTTCGACGACAAAGCTAAAGCACAGATCGTCTCTGATTTGCGTGATACCTTACGCCCCAAAGGGTACTTGATGATCGGGTTTTCCGAGACGTTGCACGACACCACTGGACTCTTTCGAGCCATTCATGCAGGCCGTTCCGTTATTCATGAGAAACAGTAAGGAGGAGACCTCATGCCAGCTGATCCAAATATGAAAATTCTGGTCGTGGATGACATGTCCACCATGCGGCGCATCGTCAAGAACATCCTCAAACAACTTGGCTTCAACAATCTGGAAGAAGCCGAGAACGGTCAGGATGCCCTCACCAAGTTGCATGCCGACAGCTATGGCTTCGTGGTGTCCGATTGGAATATGCCGGTCATGATGGGCATCGACCTGCTGCGCGCCATCCGGGCCGACGAGAAACTGAAAAAAATTCCCGTCTTGATGGTCACGGCCGAAGCGCAGAAAGAAAACCTCATGGAAGCCGTTAAAGCGGGCGTCAGCAACTATGTCGTCAAACCGTTCACCGCCGAGACGATGCAGGAAAAGATCAACAAGATTTTCAAGTAATCGACTCCTAACCGGTGAGGGTGATGATGGCGCAATCACGTGGGCCAGCACAGTCGCGAGACGAGATGAACGAACCTGAACAGGACGGGAAGGCGCCCGATACCAAGCTGTATGAGGAACTCGGAGAGCTGGCACGATTTATCGATACCACGATGAAGACCCTGTCCGAATTCAGTGCGCCGGTCAATAGCTCGACGGAACAACTGCCTCAGGCGCTGACCCATCTCACCAATCTCAAGACGTTGACTGAACAGGGAACGCATGAAGTCATGCTTCAAGTGGAGGCCATCCAGGACAACCACACCCAGATCAGTACGATGCTGAAGGAGCTGACGCAGGCGCTGCAGCAGGCGCAGGTGTCCCCCGCGCTCATCCAACAGTTCCAGAAAGTCGGGTTGAAACTTGGACAAGACGACAAGCGGCTGCTCGATATCATGACGGCGCTATCGTTCCAGGATCTGGTGGCGCAGAGCGTCAACAAACTGGTGACGATTCTGGACGAAGTCGAGCATAAGCTGCTCCAACTGGTGGTGGTGTTCGGCCCGTATCAGAAACAGGCGACGAAGAAGGACCAAGGCAAAGCCAGTGCAATGTTGAAGCAACTGGAAGCGACCAAGAATACCTCGATGAACCAGGATCTGGCCGATGAGATTCTGAAGCAATTCGGTTTTAACTGAGGTGGGTTATGAGCGATGAAATGCAGGAAATACTCAATGACTTTCTCACTGAATCCAACGAGATGTTGGAGGTGTTGGATCAGCGCTTCGTCACACTGGAGTCCGATCCCAACAACACTGACCTCCTGAATGAGATCTTTCGTGCGATGCATAGCATGAAGGGATCGGCCGGCTTTCTCGGATTCAACCACTTGGTGGACGTAGCCCATCGCGGAGAAAACATTCTGAATAAACTTCGCCAGGGTGAAATGGCCGTCAGCCCGGCGATCATCAGCATCATCCTCGAGACCGTGGACGTCATTAAGGCCATCATGGCCGACATTCGGGAATCAGGCACCGACTCGCACGTCGCGACGGAAGCCATCGCGGCTACGTTGGACGATATCATCAACGGCAAGACGAACACTGCGACGCCGGCAGCGGCAGCCGCGCCCCTCATGCCCGCGGAAGCGGCGACGGCATCACCTGCAGCCTCCCAGGGCTCTCCCGCAGCGCCAGCGCCCACACTGGGCGAGATTTTGGTGAACGAAGGTCTGGCGTCGAAAGGCCAGGTGCTGGATGCCCTCAATGCCCAACAGCATCAGCCTGACCCGAAGACCCCGTTGGGCGAAATCCTGCTCCAAGCCAAAGCCATTACCGAGCGCGCGCTGGATCAGGCGCTTCATAAACAGGAAAAACAACCGAAGTCGGCTGAAGAAGACGCGACCATCCGGGTGGAAACCAAACGGCTCGACAGCGTCATGAATCTGGTTGGAGAGTTGGTCCTGGGCCGCAATCGATTGATCAAGATCGGCACTCAGTTGGAACAGAAGCATGAATCCGACCCTCAGGTCCGGGTGCTGAGCGAAACCCTCGCACAGCTCAACTTGGTGACGACCGATTTGCAGTTGGCCGTCATGAAAACCCGCATGCTCCCGATCAAAAAAGTGTTCGCCAAGTTGCCCCGCATGGTACGTGACCTCTCGCAGAAACTGAACAAGCAGGTGCGATTGGAGATGCGCGGAGAAGAAACCGAGCTCGACAAGTCCGTCGCCGACGAAATCGGAGATCCACTGGTCCACTTGGTGCGTAATGCCATCGACCATGGGATCGAAACACCCGCAGAGCGGC